>QNFR01000064.1 GCA_003646405.1 Gammaproteobacteria bacterium | reverse complement strand
GGCTGATAGGGCCGAGATATTCCGGCTTGCGTGCAATCACGCCAATATTGGCGTGATTGCCTTTATCACCACTGCGCGCTACGGCAAGCTCGATCAGAGGCACTGTCCGGGTTTCTTCATCTGCTGCAAGCATTTCCGGAATGGTTGGACGTGCAATCGCTTCGACATCAAAAGGAATGCCTTTCGCCTGCTGAGATGAAACTGGCCTACCCTCTACATCAACCGAAACGGATATCTTTTCTTTGTCCAGCAAAAATGAATAAAGCCGAATCACGGGTGAAACTTTCGGTCGCCCCGCCGCACCCGCGTTACAACGTCCGCCTGTCATGCTCAGAATCACGCCCATCACCTCTCTGGAGAAAAGTGATACAGCCTCACGGTTGTCGTGATGAACCGCTATCCGTAAAACAAGTTCTTGCAACTGCTCTGGCGCTTTAAAATAAGCGGGATTCCAAAGCGCATTTGTCCCTAATAAACTAATGGAGCTCTGTCTGAAATCCCCATAACCGAGCCGTTCAAATAACCCTTTGCAACGTTTTAAAATCGCCTCAGCGGTTACCTGCGCTTTACCAGTCGCATCGAATCCGGTAACTAACTGGGTATAAGTGGCGCGATATCCATCCATATAGGTAGCTGATACTTTATATTGATCTGTCGCGGGTGAACCCTTTGCCCCGCGCACCAAAACACGATTGGTCGACTCCTGATGCAGTGTCACCGCCGAGAAATCACAAACGACATCAGGCAGATAATAGGCTTGCGGATCACCAATTTCATAAACCAGCTGCTCCGATACCGTTAATAGCGAAACAAGACCACCTGTCTGATCCGGCTTGGTCACCACAAACTGACCATTCTCCTCACACTCAACAATGGGATATCCCATATTGGCCCAGCCATCACAGCTATCTTGCCAATCGGTGAAGTTACCCCCCGTGACCTGGCAACCACACTCAATCAAATGACCCGCCAGTGAGCCCATCGCCAGCTTGTCATAATCACTCGTCGACCAGCCATATTCATGAATTAACAGGCCAAGTGTTGTCGCGGAATCGACCACCCGCCCCGTAATCACAATATCCGCGCCGGCATCTAAAGCAGCGGCAATGGGGAAAGCACCCAGGTAGGCATTGATGCTGGCTAATTTTTCGGGAAAAGCTTCAGCCGTCGCCATCTCGGTGACCCCACTTTCCCTAAACTCGTCCTCCCGCGATAACAAATTATCACCGCTAACAATCCCCACCTTGAGCGCAATCCCCTGTTCGTCCAGAATACTCTGAATCGCTTTCTGGCAGGCTGGCAGGTTTACGCCACCGGCATTGGCGATCACCTTAACACCTTGTTCCGAGATGCTTTTCAGGTTGGGTTTTAATATCTGCTGTACAAAATCGGTTGCATAACCTAATTGATCTGATTTGGACCGTGCATTGGCAAGCAGGGACATGGTCACCTCGGCCAGATAGTCGTAGACCAGATAGTCAACTTCCCCTTTTTCCAACAACTGCACGGTCGCGTAGGCGCTATCCCCCCAGTAACCCGATGCTCCACCAATTCGAATTTTTCCCATCTCCACTATCCCTTCTCTTCAGCCACTATATCAATCAAAGCCGCACCCACCTCAATCTGGCTCTCTTTTACAACGTAGACAGCGCTCACAACACCTGACTCTCGCGCAGTTAGCTCCTGAAACATTTTCATCGACTCCAGAACAACCAACAGGTCATCCTTTTTAACCGACTTACCCACTTCGACTTTAACCTCCGCAATGCGCCCACTCATGGGTGCAACGAGATTTGCCCCCAACTGCTCATCGGCTCTTTTTTCTGAAAAGGATAGTTTTTCAAACAGCGCCGTTTCCAGGCGACTATCGATATAAAGTCGTTGCGGCTCATCTTGCGCAACGAACAACTGAACCTGAAGGTCATCAAATATCACTTTTAACTGACTACCCTTTTCCTCAAAAATCACAATTTGTACTGTTTCAGAGCGATCGTTCTCGACTCGATAGGTTTGCCCCCGAAGCGAAACGGAAAAATCTCGCGACAACGTTCCGCACGCGACTCTAACCGGCCAGGTCAACAGGCCGGTACTGCGCCAACCACTTGCACCCATCGTTCGCGACAACAAAATCGCCGCCAGCGCCCAAAGTGACTCGCTCGGCCCTTGCGCGTCTTCGCATTTTTGATTGGGTAAAAATTGTTCCTCTATATAGCGTGTTGTTGCGTTTCCCGCTCTAAAAGATGGATCTTCAATGAGTTCTAATAAAAACTGCCTGTTGGTGGAAAAACCCAGTAAAACTGTGCCTTTTAATGCGCGTTTTAAGCGACGAAGCGCCTCATCTCGCGTACTGCCATAAGCAATTAATTTTGCCAGCATCGAATCATAATAAGGGCTGATCAGTTGCCCTTTTCTAATCCCCTCATCGACTCGAATACCTTTCCCTTTGGGTCTCTTCCATTCGAGAACTTTGCCGGTTTGTGGTACAAAACCGCTCTCACAATCTTCTGCATAAAGGCGAACTTCTATTGCATGACCCCGCAATTTAATTTCATCCTGTTTTAGCGGTAAGGACTCTCCTGCCGCTACACGCAATTGCCATTCAACCAGATCAAGCCCTGTCACCATTTCTGTAACAGGGTGCTCTACCTGTAGCCTGGTATTCATTTCCAAAAAGTAGAACTCTCGTTCCTGAGAAACCAAAAATTCCACCGTTCCGGCACCAACGTAGTTAACCGCCTTTGCCGCGGCCACCGCCGCTTCACCCATCTTTTTACGTAACGCCTCATCCATCATCGGCGCGGGTGATTCTTCAATGACTTTTTGATTACGCCGCTGCATGGAGCAATCGCGCTCACCCAGATAAAGAGTATTGCCCGCCTGATCAGCAAAGATCTGAATTTCAATATGACGCGCCTGCTCCACACACTTTTCAAGCAACAGCTCAGACGAACCAAAACTACTCAGCGCCTCGGCCCTCGCCGAGGCAACTTCCGAAAGGAGTTTTTGTGGCTCTCTGACAATGCGAATACCACGCCCACCGCCTCCCGCAGCCGCTTTCACCATGACCGGATAACCAATACGTTCAGCTTCTCGCTGTAAGACTTGTTCATCATCCGATGGCCCATCATAACCAGGCACCAGGGGAACAGCCTTGCCGGACATTTTTTGGCGCGCAACAGTTTTATTACCCATCAGAGAAATAGCGTTGACATCCGGCCCTATAAAGCAGAGGCCGGCGGCCTCGCAGCGTTGCGCAAATTCAGCGGATTCAGATAAAAATCCATAACCAGGGTGAATCGCATCCGCACCTGTCCGTTCGGCGGCAGACAGAATTTTATCAATATTCAAATAGGATTGATCAACCGCCGCGGCACCGATACAGACGGCCTGATCGGCCAGTACGACATGTACTGAATCACTATCGGCCTCGCTATAAATCGCCACCGTTTCATAGCCCATCTCTTTTGCTGTTTTAATAACGCGTACCGCAATCTCGCCACGATTGGCGATTAGCAATGTGTTGAAGCTGTTCATTGTTGTTCCTTTAACCAATCAGGCTTTCTTTTTTCAACAAAAGCCAGATGGCCTTCACGCCCTTCATCTTGTTTATTGAGCGCCGAAAAAATAGTCGCAGCAAACTCGATCATCTCGTCGTCATCACGGCTGCCCACCTCCTGCATGATCTTTTTAGTGGCCGCACACGCTTTAGGGCCACACCGTTCGACCTGATCGACAACCGATTCCAGTAAGCCTTCCAGCGCCTCGGTAGTTTCCGCGAGATATTGTCCTATACCGAGTTGATAAGCCATTTCACCATTGATTCTTTGACCGGTTAAAGCCAACTGTTTTGCGCGCATTAAACCGATTCTTTTCACCACGTAAGGGGCGATTTGTGCGGGCGCGATACCGAGTGTTGTTTCCGGCATCCCCAACCTGGCATCTTTGTGCAGAATTGTCAGGTCTGCCAAACACGCCAACCCGAAACCACCACCCATTGCCGCCCCTTCCACCACAGCGACCAATGTTTGCGGCAATTCCCAGAATTTTTTAAACAACTGGCCAGAGCGACAGTTTCTATCACGCGCGGGATCATCGCTTCCCGAGGCTGAATCGGTTTGTACCTTACGCTCCTTAATGTCTCCACCCGCACAAAACTGACCTTCCGCGCCACGTAATATCACCACCCGAACCGAGTCATTCTTTACAAGAAAGTCGGCTAAATCGTGTAGTTCCTGATTCATCAGGTTGTTCATTGCGTTGCGTCGCTCAGGACGATTTAGCGTCACATAAAGGCGCCCATTTGAATAGTTGAGGAGTAAGGTTTCAGTTTTTGGTAATTCAAGCATATTAAATTCTCGCTATACCAAAGGTGTTGGAATCAAGCCGTGTTTGGTCACCCCGCATGGAGATATCCAGTAGCTCCGCAAGTAAACGACGGCTTTTACGCGGGTCAATAATCCCTTCATCCCAAACTCTTGATGTGCAGTAAAGTGCTGACGAAACACCCGTATAGTAATCGACTATCTTTTTTGTCTGTTTTTCCATAAGCACCTCGTCGACCGGCTCCTTTTTCGCCTTTTGCTTATTTTCATAGACAATCGACATCACCATTGCGGCCTGCTCTCCTCCCATCACCGAAAGTGTGTTGGTTGGCCAGGCGAAGAGAAAATCGGGCTCAAATGAGCGTCCCGACATGGCGTAGTTACCCGCACCAAATGCGCCACCAATATTGAGGGTTATCCGTGGGACGGTTGCGTTGGAAACAGCCTGAATAAGCTTTGCGCCATTTTTAATCATTCCTTCTTGCTCATGTTGAGCACCGACGATAAAGCCGGTCGTATTCTGCAAGAAAATGATCGGTTTACCCGCCTGACAGCAGAGCTGGATAAACTGTGTCGCCTTACCGGCCCCTTTGTTGGTAATCGGACCATTGTTTCCGATAAGCCCACAGGGCTGACCTTCAATTTCGGCATAACCGCAGATGGTGAACGGGTCGTAACTTGATTTGAATTCTACAAAATCAGAGTCATCAATTAACCGCGCGATCACCTCACGACAATCATAAGGCTTGCGGTAATCAATGGGGACGATGCCGCACAATTCGTCGATATCATAACGAGGTTCTTTAAAAGATTTCCCGTGATGCTGCGGCATGCGATCATTCCAGTTCAGACTTTTAACCACCTCCCTCGTCATTTCAATCGCATGGGCATCGTCTTCCGCTAAATATTCCGCCAGGCCTGATTCGCGCGCGTGCATTTCCGCACCGCCCAGCGCTTCCTCTTCTGCAATCTCACCCGTGGCCGCTTTAAGCAACGGTGGGCCGGCAAGGTAGGCGCGCGCCTGACCCTTCACCATAATGACATAATCGGACATGCCCGGGATGTAAGCACCACCCGCCGTTGAAGCGCCATGCACAACGGTAATCTGTGGAATACCTGCCGCCGACGATTGTGCCTGAGTCATAAAACGATGACCCGCACGGTTAAAGCCGAGATGCTGTAAAAAGAGGTTCCCACCGCCACTTTGTACAAGACATATAAAGGGAAGTTTCGCCTCGCTGGCAATCTCCTGAGCGCGCTTTAGTTTGTCGTAGGACTGGGGCATATTCGTACCCCCTTTAATGGCTGCATCATTCAGGTAAATTATGCAACGAGTCCCCTCAACAAAACCGATACCCACAATAATCCCAGCGCCGAAAACATTCTCTTCGCCATCATCATCATGCTGTCCCAACCCCGCCAGCGTGCTCAGTTCTATAAAACTTGCTCCTGGATCAACCATCAACGCCAGTCGGTCGCGTGGTAACAATTGCCCGCGTTTTTTAAACAGTTCACGCTTGCGATTGGAGGCGACATGAACACGCCCTTCGAGCTCATTAATCTGTTCGATTAGCTCCAGCAAATCACTGCGGTTTTTCCTGAATGAGTCACTTTGTGGATTAACTTTGCTTTGAATAACAGCCATAACGCATCAGCTTTCCAATGATGATGGGTGAATACCCATTCGTTTTGAAATAATTTCCAACATTATTTCATTCGCGCCGCCGCCAATCGAACACAAACGGGTATCTCGAAAAATTCGACTAATGAGATTATCCCACATAAAACCCTGCCCGCCCCAGTACTGCAGACAAGCTGAAGGGATGGTTTGACCAAGCGCACCCACTTTAAATTTGGCCATCGAGGTGAGCATATCCACATCCTCACCATTAATGTATTTTTCGCAGGCGTGATAGATCAAAGCGCGAACAGCTTGTATTTCCGTCTGCATCTCTGCCAACTTGAAATAAATTTCCTGATTCGCAATCAGGGGTTTTCCAAAAGCTTTGCGCTGTTTGGTGTATTCGATCGTAATATCTACCGCATCCTGAACCTGGCTCAGATACTTTGACATCACAAACAGACGTTCCTCCTGAAACTGCTTCATTTGATAGATAAAACCACGTCCCTCCTCACCAATCCGGTTACTGAGCGGCACATGGACGTTATCAAAATGGAGTGGCGCCGTATCGGAGCTATGTGCACCCAGCTTTTTCAATCGTTTGCCCCGCGTCACCCCTTTGCTATCAAGCGGCACAATGATCAGAGATTTGTTCTTGTGCGGCCCATTGTCCCCGCCGGTGTTACACAATAGACAGACCCAATCAGCCTGCGTGGCCGTGGTGATCCACATTTTGCTCCCGTTGATAATGTATTCATCACCGACGCGTCGAGCTTCTGTTTTAATCGATGCCACATCAGAACCAGCACCCTCTTCACTCACGCCAATACAGCCAACCGTATCACCAGTTATCGCCGGCACAAGGAAATTACGCTTTAATTCATCACTTCCAAAATTGGCCAGGGCGGGTGTACACATATCGGTCTGCACACCGATAGCTGTCGATATTCCCGAGCATTTAATCCGCCCAATTTCTTCGGCAAAGACAACGACAAAAGAGTAGTCGAGCGCCAGCCCACCCCACTCTTCCGGGCGATTGATACCCAGAAATCCTGCATCACCCAGTTTTTTGTACAGTTTATGCGCTGGAAAAAGGCCAGCCTCTTCCCATTCATCAACATAAGGATTAATTTCCCGCTCAACGAACCGGGCTACTGAATCACGTAGCAGGTCGTGTTCTTGACTAAATAGCATTTATTCCTCCCTCCTTGATTATCATTGGTTGACACCACTGTCCGGTTAAAAACTTGCAGAAGACGATATTTATCAATAAATACAGCATGTTACAGGGCAAAAGGGGTGTCCCTGATTTGAACGGAAATCCGACAATATCTAATCCTACCCGACTCATGATATTGACAGCAATAGATGGATACTGAATAAACCCTACCAGGGGGACTCTGATTAATTCATCATTCGTCACTCCCGCGAAGGCGGGAATCTGCGATCTTTACCAGCCTAATAGATCCCCACCTTCGCGGGAATGACATAAATCATATTTTTCCTATGTATAGGATGGATAAAACAAAGCGGGCATTGGAAGAAATTTTTCTTCCGGGACCCCGGCGCTGGATACAAACTGATCGAGCGCTGTCCACTGAGCTTGCAGAAATCACGGCTACACTGGACTGGGCCACTTGCAGGTGTTTCCCGCCCATTCCCGGGCGAGGCACACAGGAATCTTTGCCATATGATCCCCGGGATGCATGGTGCTTCTCGACGGCTTCCTGATGGTGGCGGCCGCTGAAACCGATCATTCTTTAACCAATAACAGGTTTTCCGGGGCGCCGATTACAGGTCGGGAGTCTCAGCCCACCAGACTTGCGACACTCCCCCCCTATTGCCCATAGGTCATAGGTCATAGGTCATAGGTCATAAGGTCAGAAAAAATGAAATAGGTGGTTTAATTTTGAGCCAGTATCTATAATTAGGGGTTTTCGATAGTGGAGGTCATCTCTCTATCGTTGATCGTACACGCGATAGGGCTATTTCAGGCGGATTTAACGTTTACCCTGGTGTTCTGACCACCCGATCCTGAATTATCGGGTGGTCAGAACACCAGCGAGATTGAACAGTTAACCTGGGATGCATTACCTCGCAGTCCGGTAGGGAAGGTATCGAAAAAAGAAAGTCGCAAAGTTTTTTGGGCTGAGAAAGACCGCAAAATCTAAATTAAGGTATTATTTTTTTCATATATATCCACATTTTAAAAGTTGAAGAGGTTTATTAGATGGACATTAGTATCGTTGGAGCACACAACACGCAATTCGGTGCATTTGTTAAGCGTGACAGGGAAACAGGTGTGACAGAGGATCTTAAATCTTTTTATGAATTGATCGTCGAGGCCGGTGCGGGAGCCATTGCCGATGCCGGTCTTGAAGCAAAAGATATTGATGCTATTTGGCTCGGTTCTTGTTCGCCTTCCTTATTTGTGAATCAGGAACATGCCGCTCCATTGGCACTGGAAATTGATCCCGACGGTTTGCTCTATAAACCAACGACAAGAACAGAAGGGGCATGCGCAACATCTTCACTGGCTATTTATAACGCCGCCTATGCCGTGGCCAGTGGACGTTTTAAAAACGTTCTCGCTCTTGGTGTGGAGAAAATGAACTTGCTGGACACCAAAGGCGTAACACATGCATTAGCATGTTGTTCGTATTGGCCCGACGAGGGCTCTCATGGCGTAACCTTCCCCGGTTTATTTGGCGAAATGGCTATGGCCTATCAGGCAAAGTATGGTATTGGCGATGAAGAATTGCGTAGTATGTTGGCGCACATTTCCGCACAGAATTATCGCAATGGTATACAAAACCCGCTGGCCCACTTCGGACCCGGTAGTTTGCCGGATAAGCTCCAGCTGGTGACCCCGGAGGCAATCCTTAACTTGCCAGACTCAGGCAAAGGTAGTAATCCGCTAATTGCACCACCATTGAGATTGCACGATTGTTCATTAATCTCTGACGGTGCTGCGGCAGTCGTTTTGACCTCAACTGAAAATGCTAAAGCCAATTTCGATCACGCTGTGGAACTCTCTGGCATTGGTCACGTTACTCAACGAATGATGCTCAGTAAACGCCAGGGAACACTGCACGAACTAGGCGCAGCAAAAATTGCTGTACAGCAAGCTTGTGACGAAGCGGGCATTCAGGTTACAGACTTGAATTTTGCAGAGGTGCATGACTGTTTTACGATCAATCAAATGCTGTGCGCGGAAGCCATGGGTCTATCAGAATCAGGGCGTGCAGGGTACGACTTCGTGGAAGGAAAATACAGTCGGGAAGGGGATTGCGCTATTAACCTTTCCGGAGGGCTTAAGTCAAAAGGGCACCCCGTTGGCGCAACTGGAGCATCAATGCATGCGCTAGCCTACAAGCAACTGACAGGTGCACCCATTGGCGTTGCAGTAAAAGGAGAGCCTGAACTGGCTATGACAGTTAATATTGGTGGATCGGGAGTGACTAATTGCGTCTCCGTATTGCGCCGTATTAAATAAAACCATACTTTAACCTACACTCCGGTCGAGCTTCTTGTGGGCCGGGGTTTTTAATTTATTCAATGGAGATTCAGACCGATGAGTTACCCTGAAGGTATAATGGCACTGGATATCCCCACACCGGAACCACTCGACGAATTCATCGTCAAGGCGTCCAACGCTGCCCAGGAAATAATGGGTTTTGTCCCGAACATTATCACAGCCCACGCCCATGTTCCCCAGAGGTTAAAAAACTTCTTCGCAGTCCGTGATGAATTGATGGTGAGCGAATCGGGTTTGAGCCCGCTGGAGCGGGAAATGATCGCTGTGGTGGTTTCCGCCCACAACAGCTGTTTTTACTGCTTAACCACCCACGGGGCAAAAGTACGTCAACTCTCCGGTGATCCCACCCTGAGCGAGCGACTGATCATGAACTACCGCCATGCAGGTCTGGATGATCGAGTGCAGGCGATACTGGATTTTGCCGTGTCCCTCACCGCGACGCCTCAATCCTTTGGCGACGATGATCGCGAGGCTCTGCGCGAGGCCGGTTTCTCAGAAGAAGATATGTGGGACATTATTGATGTGACGGCATTTTTTAACATGAGCAACCGCATAGCCGCCGGCGCCGGGGTAATTCCCAATGAGGAGTATCTCAGCCTGTCGCGGTGATTGGATTGGCCGGAGATTCTGAGGAACCTTTATCCCGGGACCCCCTGGATGATCACTTTACAGCCGGGACCGGACGATCGCGAGGAGTGATATAAGCGGCCACAATGACTATAATGTTCCAAAGGGACAACAGGTCTGTACTGGATGGCTTGATATGGCAGAAAGATTGGACGGCAAAGTTGCGCTTGTTACCGGTGGGGGTTCGGGGATTGGCAAAGCCTCAGCGCTTGCATTTGCCAGAGAAGGCGCCAGGGTTGTTGTTGCTGATGTCGATGTTGACAGTGGCCAGGCGACAGTACATGCCATTGAAAACGCCGGCTGTCATGCCATATTTGTCAAAGTGGATGTGTCACAACGATCTGATGTCGAGGCAATGATCAGCAAAACTATCGAGGTGTATGGCCGGCTGGATTGCGCGTTCAATAATGCCGGAATCGAAGGGGCTGTGGGCACCCCTATCGCCGATTACGCCGAAGATAATTGGGATCGCGTTATCGACATCAATCTAAAGGGCGTATGGCTGTGTATGAAGTACGAGCTTGCTCATATGCTCGAGCAGGGCGGCGGGGCCATTGTCAATATGGCATCGGTGGCGGGTCTGGTCGGAGGCACCTTTGGAGCCGCCTATCATGCAAGCAAGCATGGCGTTGTCGGATTGACCAAAGCGGCGGCCATTGAATACGGCAATGCGGCAATCCGCGTCAACGCAGTGTGCCCGGGCGTCATTCGTACTGATATGGCAAAAAGGTTTATGCGCGATGATCAAAAGATCGAGAGTGTAATTACGTCACGACACCCATTAGGACGACTGGGGACACCGGATGAGGTAGCTGAAACAGTTGTATGGCTAAGTTCAGATGCCGCGTCGTTCATTACAGGCCAGGCTCTGGCTGTAGACGGTGGATTTGTCGCCCTATAAACAGTGATTCCGAGGGAATGTATCCGCTCTAATGGTGCCTCTCACGCCCTGCGGGCTCCACAGCCCGGATGGTCCGGCCTAAACCCCGACATCGATTGCATCCCAACCAATAGTTGCAACTAACGCCTTTAATTTTGGTGGTCTATATTTATTGTCCGCAAGGTAGCGTTGTTTTACGCTGGGGTGAATTCTCGTTGGTTTTTCGGAATCAATAAGCGTTCGATGCAATGGCCTCTTGAATCTATACACATGGTTGCGGGATTTATGCAGTTTGGCCCTGGTGCCATCCGTTAAACGTTGCCGGGTATGTGGTTCAATTTTCAATCCCACCGCTTTGGCTTGATCCAACATCCAACCCAGTGCTATATCCGATACCACTGCATTAGTGACACTATCAGGAGGATAAGAGCCTCCGATATCAGAATGCACACCCGCAAACCATACCTGTTTCAAATCCACTTCCGTCCTGGAATTCCAGATTGTGGGTTCGAAATCCTGACGTTGTTCGTCAATGGCCAGGGCGTGACGTGCAAAAGACACATTGGCGCCCATCTTCGTATCGTAGAATTCATCCTTACTATCCAGTAACCCCATCAGGCTAAAGGGAACACCCAGCGCACCCACCGTATCCCAAACGCCCACAAAATGTACTTTGCGGGAATTATGGCAATGATCACACCGAAAATCCCTGGCACTGTGCCCATCAGGGTGATTTTTTGCCGCAGCGCTTTTATACATGCGCCAGGCCTTTCCAATCAATTTCGCATCCGAGCGTTTTACGATGCCACAGTTATTGATCAATCCACACAGCGCGCGTACCGTATAAGCGCCGCGGCTAAATCCGAACAGGTATATTTTATCATTTAACGCATAGTTCTGAACGATATAGCGGTAAGCGTCAACAATGTTCTTCTGGATACCAGAGCCGGTAATGCCAGCACCGACCACGTTGTAGTAAGACCCTACACCCCAATCGTAGAACACATGTTGCTTCAAATTTGGCGGGCTTGGCTTGACGGCCCGAGCAAGCTTTAAAACGTTGCTGGGGTAGTCTTTTTCCAAATCATCTTCAGGGCGATTCCAGGTTCCATCAGCACAAATCACTATATTCGCCATATTCATCTCATTTTTCTTGCGGCTAATATCCACTAATATAGATTCACAATGCAGTATCGTCCAGTCGGCAGTGGTAGCCGTACTTTCTTCACATCCACCACATATCGTCCCGCTAATCCCGAGGGGTTTCTATAAGGCGACCACCCCCGACGTGTACCAGCACAAACTGCGCCATCGGGTGTCCGATGAATTCGATATTTGCAGCAGCACTTAGAAGAATTTATGAAACAATTTGAGTAGAGGAGCGCCTGATATGAAACCTTAGACCTGACACTGCTAATCCGCTAGTATCACTTTTTCACAGCTCACAGGAAGCATACAGATGGCCACTGTCAAATCTTTTACTGCAATTGCATTATTCGCCATTTTATTCGGCTTTAACCCACTGGTTAGCGCCGGTGACCACTGGTCCGATGACTGGAAAATCAAAGTTGATGACGATGCGACGTCAGCGGGCACTATCAGGTTCACGATTAGCCTTGAACCCGGGGCCGGGGCCCCTGGAGTACCGTGGGTTGTCAATGTTCTGGTACCCGATGGCACCAAGGAAAATGATATCGCCGAGCTGATTAGTGTGGCGTTTCGTACTGTTCTGAATGAACTTAATTTTACGATAAAGCACAAAAATGGTGAGGAACTCACTATCAAAACTCGCGGCGAGACGCCTGATATTGCGCTGGAACTAACAGGCAACACCGTACAGGGTATCAAGCTGGAAATTGACAACTGAGCATAACGTCAACCAGGTAGTGACAACTTTACCGCGGCAGCCTAATTAAAATCCACGGTACGGCTACAGCTTCAGTCCAGACAATTGCGCAGTGCACAGTGGGTGGTGTTGCGGCCAGCCTACTATATTGTCTGGCTGGCGGGGTTTGTCTATACTCTGTGTCCTGCGTGCCGGCATAGCTCAGTTGGTAGAGCCTGGTCGTTTGTCAGTACCCCAAAAATGCTTAATGAAGCCCACTATGACGCCCGATGAATTCCGCAACGCCGGCCACGTGTTAATCGACTGGATCGCCGATTATCGGGAGCGTATTCCCGATCTACCAGTCCGCGCACAAGTTGAGCCGGGGGAAATTCACAGGTCTTTGCCAGAGCAACCTCCGCAAGCCGCGGACACGATTTTTGACCTGCTGGCCGACCTGGAGAGCACTATCGTACCGGGTGTAACCCAGGTACAGCACCCTATGCATTATGGCTGGTTCCCCTCCAATGCTGCGCTGGCCTCGGTGCTGGGTGATATCGCCAGTTCGGGTTTGGGGACCCTCGGTATTTCCTGGGAGAGTTGCCCGGCCCTGACAGAACTCGAGGAAGTGATGTGTGACTGGATGCGCCAGTTAACCGGCCTCGGCGCCCAATGGCAGGGCACCATCCACGATACCGCCTCTACCGCCTGTGTTACGGCGATGATTCTGGCCCGCGAAAGAGCCAGCGGGTTCAGCAAGAATGGCGCCGGCTTGCAGGGTGTGGCGTCGCCCCTGGTGGTCTACAGTACGGCCCAGGCCCACTCCTCGATAGTCAAGGCTGTACAACTGGCCGGTTTCGGCAACGACAATCTTCGCTTTATTGACGAGGATCCCTACACCCGCGCCATGCTACCAGAAGCACTATCCGCGGCGATCCGACAGGACCTTGAGGCCGGATTCATCCCCGCTGGTATCGTATGCTCGGTAGGAACAACAGGCACCACGGCGATAGATCCGGTAAAGGCTATTGCCGTCATCGCTAATGAACACAAGATATGGCTTCACGTGGACGCCGCGATGGCAGGCTCTGCCATGCTATTGCCAGAGTATCGACATTTGTGGGAGGGCGTCGAACAGGCCGATTCATTGGCGTGGAATCCGCATAAGTGGATGGGTACAATTCTCGATACGGCTCTATTTTATGTTAACGATGTGGAGCATCTGGCACGGGTAATGTCTACCAATCCCGCGTACCTTAGATCCACCGTGGACGGGCAGGTAACCCAATATCGCGACTGGGGTATTCCGCTGGGACGACGCTTTCGGGCTCTTAAGCTGTGGTTTCACTTGCGTCTGGATGGTATAGACGCTATCAGGGAGAGGCTACGACGAGACCTGAGCAACACTCAATGGTTGCTTGAGCAGGTGAAGGCGGCCGAGGACTGGGAGGTACTGGCGCCGGTACCGCTACAAACAGTCTGTATCCGGCACGTACCCAAAGATCGGGCCAAACAGCCGCTAAGCGGGGAGGCCCTGGACGCACATACCCTGGACTGGGTCGGTCGCATCAACGCCTCAGGC
>QNFR01000063.1 GCA_003646405.1 Gammaproteobacteria bacterium | reverse complement strand
CTATGGACCGATTACCAGGGCAAACTGGAATTTTCCGCCGGGCAAACCCAAGCAGTCGAATACGCTATTGCCCTGCGCAGCCTGTTTGCCAAAACCGAGTCCAATATACCCTGGCTGGAAGACGCCCTGGCGCGACTTGGGGAAGATAAACTGGTTGAAATACGCCTGCGCTGGGCGTTGGCCGAGCAGGACTGGGTCGCCCTGGAGCAAACTTTACCTAAGCTGTCCGAGCAACAGCGCGGCGACAGCGCGTGGCGGTACTGGCAGGCTGTTGCCCAGGAGCGGCGCGGTGATAACGAGTCGGCCACACAGATTTTACAGGCCTTGGCGGGGGAGCGGGGTTATTACAGTTTTCTCGCAGCGGACAAATTGGGCCAGGCCTACGCTTTCAATAACCAGCCCCTGACACCGCAAGACCCGGTGCGTGTTCCCCTGCAGCGGCAGCCAGTGGTGCAACGTATAGAGGAACTGCGCTTTCATAAAGAGGAAAACCTGGCACACTCAGAGTGGTTCAAGGTGTTGCAGGATTTAGATGACGACCCTGCGCAGCAGCAGCAACTGGCGCAACTGGCCTCGCAGCGGGGCTGGCACCGTTTGGCAATAGATGCCACCAATCGGGCCGAGGCCTGGGATGCCCTGGATCTGCGTTTCCCCACCCCCTACCAGAAAACGTTCAAGCATTACGCCACGGTACGGCAGGTTCCCCACACCGAGCTGATGGCTATCGCTCGCAGGGAGAGTGCATTTTTCCCCCAGGCTCGCTCGCCGGTTGGTGCGCGCGGCCTGATGCAGATTATGCCGGCTACCGGCAAGCAGGTGGCCTCTTCCCTGGGGCAGCCTCACAATGACTCCGACCTGTACCGGGTGGAGCACAACGTGCTGCTGGGCAGCGCATATTATCGACAACTATTGGATCGTTTTGGCGGCAACCGGGTATTTGCCCTCACCGCATATAATGCGGGGCCGCACCGGGTCGACCGCTGGCGCAACAAAGCGGGACAGGGTCTGCCTGTGGATATCTGGATCGAGACCATCCCCTATAAGGAAACTCGCAACTATGTGCAGGCGGTGCTGTCATACAACGTGGTATTCCAATACCTGTTGGGCGATGCCCGCCGCCTGCTGACCCCAGAGGAGGAGCAGGCGCAATACTAGTGTACGGTAATGAATAACCACAGGCCCGCTATGCACGATACCCGCCCGCTGTTACTGCACAGTGACTTTCCCCCGATCCACCGGGGCAGCCTGGAGACCCTGCAGGTTAACCTGGGATATTTGTGCAATCTCAGTTGTGTCCACTGCCACGTTAACGCCGGGCCGCAGCGCACTGAATTGATGGATCTGGGAACTGTCGATCAGGTGCTGTCACTGTTGGCCGCCAGCGACGCGAAAATACTGGATCTCACCGGTGGTGCACCTGAATTGAATCCCCACTTTCGCTACCTGGTGGTCGAAGCGCGACGGCAGGGTGTGCGTGTTATTGACCGGAGCAACCTCACGGTATTGTTCGAGCCGGGACAGGCAGACCTGGCGGAATTTTTGGCTGAGCAGCAGGTAGAGATCACGGCTTCTTTGCCTTGTTATCGTAAAGACAATGTGGAAGCGCAGCGCGGTAAGGGGGTGTACGATGACAGTATCCGGGCGATTCGGCAGCTCAATGCATTGGGCTATGGCGACGAGTTACCGTTAAATCTGGTGTATAACCCGGTGGGTCCGGTCCTGCCTCCGCCCCAGGACGATCTACAGGAGAATTACCGGCGGGAACTCGGTCGGCGTTTTGGCATTCGATTCAACCAGCTGTTAACCATTACCAATATGCCCATCAGTCGTTTTGGTGCGGTGTTGTTGGCCCAGGGCCAGTATGTGAAGTATATGCAATTATTACGTGACAGTTTCAATCAGGCCAATGTACCTACCCTCATGTGTCGCAGCCTGCTCAGCATCGACTGGTTGGGCTACGTTTATGATTGTGATTTCAACCAGATGCTGGAGTTGCCGTTACTGGCCGGTGATAAACCGCGTCGTCATATAGCTGACCTGTTGCTTGGGCCGGCGTTGGACGGCAATTCCATTGTCACCGGGGGGCATTGTTACGGTTGTACCGCAGGCCAGGGAAGTAGCTGCGGTGGTGCGCTCGAAGGCTGATGCCAGCCGGGGTGTTGTGGCAGCGTGTGAGCTTCGTGATTCCCGTACTCAACGAGGAGCAGGGCATCGGAGCGCTGCTGCAGGATTTGCGCCAGCGCTACCCGGGCAGCGAACTCATCGTTGTAGACGGTGGCAGTAGCGACCAGACCGTGGCCGTGGCCATGCCCCTGTGTGACCAATTGTTGCTCGCGCAGCCCGGCAGGGCCGGGCAGATGAACCTGGGAGGGCAGGTAGCTAATGGTGAGTATGTATTGTTCCTGCATGCGGATAGTCGCCCCGGAATTGATGCTGAGGCTCTCGAAGCCTGCCTGGACGGTGGACCCCAGTGGGGCTTTTGCCGGGTGCGCCTGAGTGGCAATAGAGCGGTATTTCGGATAATAGAATGGTTTATGAATCAGCGCTCGCGCCTCTCCCGGGTCGCCACCGGTGACCAGATGTTGTTCCTGCGAACCGGGCTGTTTGCGCGCACGGGAGGTTTTGATGTTATCCCCCTTATGGAAGATATCGCCTATTGCAAACGGTTGCGCCGGTTGGCACGGCCACTGGTGATTAATACGCCGGTAACCACCTCCAGTCGCCGCTGGGAAGATCATGGGGTGGCCAGAACAGTGGTACGTATGTGGTCACTGCGCCTGGCCTATTCTCTCGGGGTATCACCCACGCACCTGTGGCGGCACTACTATGATCGATAAGGTCAACTACAACTATAAGGTCAACTATGGCTAATAAGGTCAGTGCCACGTTGTTGATCCAGTTTGCCCGGGCGCCACTGGCAGGTCTGGTCAAAACGCGCATGTTGCCTTATCTCACGGCGCAACAGGCCTGTGACCTGCACTGTGAGTTGGTGCTATGGAGCAGTGCGCAACTGGTGGATTCGGTCCTGGGCGACATCGAGTTAGCCGTGGCGGGCGACCCGGCTCACCCGTTATTTACCCAGTGCCTGGAGTTGGGGGTCAACAGAATTTCGCGGCAGCGCGGCGTGGGTCTGGGGGAGAGGATGTACAGTGCCATCCGCGACGGTCTGCAGTGCCATACCAACGTTATCCTGGTGGGTAGTGACTGTCCGGGAATCGACCGGGAATACCTGGATCAGGCGCTGTGCGCGCTCGATACGGCACCTCTGGTATTGGGGCCTGCCGAGGATGGCGGGTACGTGTTGATTGGCGCCAGGGAGATACACAGGGAATTATTTGAAGAGATTCCGTGGGGGACGGAGCAGGTTTATGCGAAGACCATTGAGTCGATCCGGAAACTGGACTTGAACTGGGCGGAACTGCCCACCCTGGCCGATGTCGACAGGCCCGGAGATCTCGCGGCCTGGAACACCCTGCGCGACGGGGCCTGAGGGCAGGGTGCCTGTCAGGCGGTTGCCATTGCTCCGGTTGGCGCCCCCTCCAGAACGCGGCCCGAACGTTTATGCATCAACCAGGCAATTGCCGTGCAATAGCTCAGGTTGGTCTGTAATTCGCCGTCGGGGTCACTTAAAAAAGCCCGCTGGCTGGCCAGCCCCCTTACCCGGCTCGCCATATCTGGGTTGAAGGCGAGATACCGGTCCCACAGGTCGCGGTGCTGGGCAGCCGTGATATGGAACAGGCCGAGGCCTTCATTTTTTGCGGAAAACAAGCCCAGGTCAGGGGCGTCGATGGCGACGTCGAGCAGGAATGACTCGCATTCCGGTGTCCACGCCCCCATGTATTTCAGGGTGGGTCGGATGACCTGGTCTCTGAGATGTTCTG
Organism: Gammaproteobacteria bacterium; assembly: GCA_003646405.1. Lineage (GTDB taxonomy): Bacteria > Pseudomonadota > Gammaproteobacteria > Pseudomonadales > Halieaceae > JBALVO01. The sequence goes on along the minus strand of QNFR01000063.1, from coordinate 10,618 downwards.
CGGTAACGTACATAACCCATTCCCTCGCCGGGATGAAAAATCCGTCAGATTCTAGTGTTGCACTGTTATGGTTTTCCGTGGCCGGGTTATCGTAAGTCAGGCCTGGAGATCGACACCAGTTCCCGACTTTTCCTGACTCACGGATAACTTTTTAACACATAAAAAAAATAAATCCAATAAAAATAACGGTTTGCGTAAGTTATTTCACAAAGTTTTTGGGAAAGTCATGTAACTTGACTAAAGTGGGTCCCTGGGGGTCGAGTGTGCAGAGAGAAAATAGGCAGAAAATCTATAAATAAACGCATTTATTGCGCTAAAATCGCTTAACTTTGGCTATCGTGTTTAGCCGCCGGCTATTTTGACAGTATAGCCGTGTTTTTCCAATTCGGTTTTGAGAATTTGCCGCTGATCCCCCTGAATTTCGATATTGTTATCCTTCAAAGCACCTCCCACCCCGCATTTTTGCTTCAATACCTTGGCCAGGACCTTTAATTCGGCCCCGGCCAGGGGTATGTCCTTGATAATGGTCACCGCCTTGCCGCCCCGGCCCTTGGTTTCCCTGTGGAGTCGCACAACGCCGTCGCCCACTGCGGCGGGCCGGTCCTCCCCGCATACGCAGTCCGCTATGGGGCGGTGGCACTGGGGGCATAGTCGGCCAGCCTGGGTTGAGTAAACCAGTCGACTGCCGGTGTTTCTGTTCTTGCTCATGGCATGCTCGTGTCTTTCTATCGCGCAGTATATTAACCTGTTGCCGGGACGAAAACAGGGATTACCGGGGGAGTGCGCTCGATGAAGCGAGAAATTAATGAGCTTAAACAGCAGGTGATGGAGGTGCAGAGTCAGCTTGCCTTCCAGGAAGATACCGTGCACGCCCTCGATGCTGCGTTGGCCCTGCAGCAACAGGAGATCCTGTTGCTCAGGCGACAACTGGAACTGATCAAGCTGCGTCAGGATGAACAGGCCGCGGGACATCAACCTGACCAGCGGGGCGGCCCCGTAGATGAAAAACCGCCTCACTATTAAGCGCAAGCACTGACGGTTGTTCAGGTACTTTCTGCGCGATAGCGTGGACACCCGTAGGTCATTCATATATAAATACACAAACGGCTTGGACGAAAATCTGTCCTGCGCTGTTTTCAGTAATCAAAGGGAAACAAGCCGCGAGCCATGTACCGCTACAGTGTCGATAACGCCGTAACCTACACATCGGAAGACTTTGTCCTCTTCCGGGAATCGCCATTCGCCTGTTGGATGGAGCGCCTTACCCTCGAAAACCCCGATCATGGTATTCCGCCCGACGTCGGTGGTATTGAGCCGCAAAATACCATGGAGCGCCAAGACGACATCGTTGACACTCTGCGCAACGAGGGCCGCGATGTCACGCTTGTTGAGTGGGATCTGGCCGAGCCCAAACGGCGCACGGAGACACTGGAGGCAATGCGTGGTGGCGTCGATTTTATTGTCAACGGGCAGTTGGCCCTGGGACCTCTGTCCGGATCTGCCAATCTGTTAATGCGCACCAGTGGCTATTCCGAACTGGGCGATTTTCTCTATGTCCCCTGTGATACACAGGCCAAAACCACCTTGCATTCAGCATTTCGGCTGTGTTTCCTGGCTGATCTTCTGCACAGCCTGCAGGGGCAGCTACCTCCGCAAATGCTGATTATCCGCGGGGGTTCAGATGTGGTGCCATTACAGTCTGAGGATCATATCTATCATTACCGCGCTGTGAAGCAGCATTTCATGGTAGCCATGCGCAACTTCCGCAAGCACCGTATGCCCGACCCGGCGGAGTCCTCTCACTTTGGCCGTTGGTCCGATTGTGCCCATGAAGTGCTAAAGCAACGCGCGCTGAGCGCGGAGCAGCAGGGCGTGGACGTGCTTGAGGAAGATTTTGGAATGCCGTTGCTGCAGGCCGCCAGCGCCGCGGGGGAGAGCGCTTCCCCCTATGATCTGGATGATATTAGCCGGCGGGAACCCAACCACGACGGTGCTGCGCTTGATCATCCAGGTGTGAGTATGACGCAGCGGTCTGTGACGACCCCGCTGGCAGTAGGGGGGCAGCTTACGAGCAGCAACCCTGTAGTGCTGGCAGTTGATGATGGCGCCGTCCCTGCCGGTGATAGTCCTACGCTGGCAGAACAGGCGCGCATGGTGACACCGGACACCTACCTGGCCGGGCTTGCCTCTGCCCTACCTGGATCAACCCCTAACCTGGCTGCAGCCAACAGGGCGGCAGTCGTTGCACAACAAGCGGGAAATCCCGGGCACAATCACAAAAGTGCCGATGTGGCGCTGGAGAACCTGGAATTCATCGGCAGTAGTCAGCGGGCCCCGCTGATTGGTATGGAAGCACCCTTTGCGGCGCAGGAAGTTGCGGCGGAGGAAGCCTCTGCAGTGAGTGAGGCGCCTGCGCCCGCCTTGCACGGGCACTTGGAGCCACAAGTCATGGAGTCCCTGGCTGATCAGGTGAAACCGCACCCCCTGGATAGTGTTGGCTTCAATGTCAGTGAGCGGTCGGTGGTCGATATGGATGCGGCCCCGGCTACCTCTATTATTGACGCTTCAGTTCACGAGGAGGTGTACTGTCTTGTGGGGAGCTTCGATGATGTTGTTGAAAACGACGAAAGCGATGCGCCAAACTGTATGCGATCTTTTAGTGACAGCCTGATTACCAGCGACGACTACGAAGACTGACAGCTTAGCTCAGCGCAGGCTGCAGCAGCAGGCGCGCACTTCTTGCGTAGAACTTCAATGCGGGTGTTATCAAGGCTGCCGGCAGCGTACTGAGTTGCACCAGGCCGGGAAGTATAACGCATGTGATGGTCTTTAATTGGTATTGCAGTGTATGTAATATTAATATTAATATTAATATTAGTATTAGATGGCTTGGGTTAATGGCAACAATAGAATAAACTGGCGCCTTTACGCGCACATACTGAAATATACGTCTGAGCATTTTGATACGTGGCCGGGTGCGTTGACGCTGGTTGCGTTCGAACACAGGGGAACAACAGTAAAACATGCCAGGTAAACCGAGTTTATTGGCATTTCGATCAGGCGAGTTACTGAGTTATCTGGCAGGTGTTTTGCTGACAGTCTTTTTTGTTGTGCAACTCGCCCAGGGTGAAGTTCAGCGCCAGGACGGAATTGCTGAATTTGAGCAGACGGCGCAGGCCACCACCGCGCAAGCAGGCACGGCCGAAGATACCCAACCAGACTTTGAAAATACGGGTGAGCCAGACACCAGCCTGTGGGCTCCCGGGCGGCTTGCCGATTATAAGGCCAGTTTGCAGGCGCAATTGCCATCGGTGCTAGGCGTACTAGAAGTTCCCTCTGTCGGCCTCAAGGTTCCTGTTTACTCTACCAACTCCGAACTCGTCATGGATCGGGGAGCCGGTATTATCGACGGTATGTCCTATCCCCATGAGCCGGGAAATATCGGTATTTCGGGGCATCGCGACGGCTATTTCCGGGTGCTGAAGGATGTACAGGTAGGGGATGCCATCGTGCTGCAATCGCTGGAAGGGGAAAAACGTTTTAGGATTGACGCAACCCAGGTGGTGGCAATAGCAGATACCACCCTGTTGCGCGATACAGATGATCAGACGGTTACGCTGGTAACCTGTTACCCGTTTTATTTTGTCGGGCATGCGCCAAAGCGATTTATCGTCACCGCGTCCCTCGACACAACGAATGTCAACCAAAACTAAGGAGGATTTGACATGTCTAAGAAAGTGGTAGTAATAGCTGGAATGGCGCTAGCGCTGTCAGCGAGTCAGCTGATGGCTCTGGAAACAACCAGTACGGATGCCGTGGTGAGTTCTACAGTCACTTGCGCCGACTTGAACTGGTCTGCAGAAGTGTTGGCCGCTAACCCGGATATCGCTGCGATGTGCCAGACAGTGTATGAGAAGAATGGCAAACTGTATGCCAAGACTTCTGTTGAGGTGGTTCGAGTGCGTGGTAACGCCATGACTTTCCGCCCCCTGCACACTGACGGGACCAAAGGTGATAGCCGCAGTGTAACTCTGGCAAGCAGCTGGCGTGCGAAAATCGCGGGTCGCGAGTATCGCGCCAGTGATCTGATGCGCGGGCAGCAATTGAACGTTTATCTGCCCGAAGACCGTTTCGCGCTGGCTGTTGAAGATGACAGCCTGGATGAGACTGATTTCATGATTATCGAGGAATCTACGGAAATGCCTACCACGGCAAGTCCGTTGTTCCTGGTCGGCCTGGCCGGCGGTGCTTTCCTGGCGCTGGGTGGTTTGCTGAGCACTATCCGTCGTCGCCTGTCATAGGGTCTATGGCATATGATGAAGGGGCTTCGGCCCCTTTTTTATGTACAAGGGTGTACGGTATGGCGTTAGCGACGAGCCCCGCGGTAGCTACGACTTCAGACCTTACTCATCCACCCAGACCTTGCGCAGCGGCTCCCCGAAATCATCGTAGATAGTTTTGCGGCGAGGCTGCGGCAGGCGGCTGCGCTTGCGTTGCGGTTTGTGGGTGAATTTCTCCTTGCGCCTGGCTTCGATAGCGGCAACAACTTCCGGTACCAGGGTGCGCTTGGTTCTGGGTTCGAGAAACAGCCTGCGGTTGAGGAACAGCGGCGCATCGCCAGGGTCTTTGCCACTGATACCCTGGGGCACATTTTCCACGTTGCCACCGCGCTTCAGGAAGCGCTCGGTTTCCTGTTGCAACTGGTTGCGGATGTCGGCTTTAGATACAGGTTTCTTCAAGGGAGCTTGATGTCCGGTCTGGTTCGAACCACATAGTATAACGCCCCCGCAGCACAATTACCGCTTCTTGCTGACTACAATTTGTCTCCTGGGCATGGCCCCCGGTCCCTCGCTCTGCAATTTCAGGTGGCGCCCGCCACGTTCCAGTAGCACAGGCGCGCCTGAGTCATTGCTGCCTGTGCCGGCCTGGCCGCTGCTTTGTGCTCGTCGGGGGCATATCCTGTTGCTGTTGAGGTGTTAATATTATCCCGATTCTCGCCAGAAAGCGGGCCGCAGGTTTTCTCCGGGCCCCGCATTCTGGTTTAATGCATAACAGTGTAATTATGGAACTCATGCATGAACGTTATTCGATCGACTCTGGTTTTTATCTGGATAGTCATGTCAGTGATACCGGTCGGGCTTACCCTGGTGATCTGTTCCGTTTTTCTCAAGGATGACAAGCTCTGGTGGTGGTTTGCGGCACCCTGGCTCAAAGGGGTCGTTGTTGCAGCGCGTATCATCGGAGGTGTGCAGTATCGTGTGCAGGGCGCTGAGAATCTGCCGGCTGCCGATGACATGCGACGAGTGATATTGTGCCCCAAGCACCAGTCTACCTGGGAGACCTTTTTCTTCCCAAGTATGACGTCCCACCCGTTGGCCTATGTCTTCAAAAAGGAATTGTTGCGGATCCCGGTCTTTGGCTGGTGCATTGGTAGCCTGGGAATGATCCATATCGACCGTAAACAGCGCGCCCAGGCATGGAACAAGGTGGCGCAGCAGGGCGAGGTGGTGATGGACCGGGGTAAGTGGCTCATCATGTTCCCCGAGGGTACTCGCATCGAACGGGGCAAGAAGGGAACTTACAGGAGTGGTGCTGCCCGGCTGGCGGTGGCCACTGGCGCGTACGTGATACCCATCGCGGTCACTTCAGCGCGGTGTTGGCCGGCTCGTTCCTTTTCATTCGTTCCCGGTGTTATTGACGTATCTATTGGCCGGCCTGTATTCGCTGAAGGCCGCGAGCCCGGGGAATTGATGGAGGAGGTCGAACGTTGGATAGAGGCAGAAATGCACCGGCTTGATCCACAAGCCTACAATCGCGCGGACTAACTTCAGGGTACCAACACGGCGGCACCGTTGAAACGGCCGTTGCGCAAGTCATCCAGTGCCTCGTTGGCCTGTTCCAGCGTATAAACATGTACGGTGGTTGCCACCGGTATCTGCGCCGCCAGCGGCAGGAATTCCTCTCCGTCCCTGCGGGTGAGGTTGGCCACGGAGCATATCTCCCGCTCGCCCCAGAGTATTTGGTAGGGGAAAGAGGGGATATCCGACATGTGGATGCCTGCGCAGACCACCCGGCCACCCTTGCGTACCGCGCGTAATGCCTGTGGCACCAACTCCCCCGCCGGGGCAAAAATGATGGCGCCATCCAATTCAATGGGTGAATTCTGCAGCGAGTCTCCCGCCCAGACCGCACCCAATTCCCGGGCGAAGTCCTGGGCTTCTATATCGCCCTCCCGGGTAAAAGCATAGATTTCCTGGTGGTGATAACGCGCCACCTGTATCAGGATGTGGGCGGCAGCCCCGAAGCCGTACAGCCCTATGGTCTTGCAGGGTCCAGCCAGGCGATAGGCGCGGTAACCAATAAGGCCGGCGCAGAGCAGGGGCGCTGCCTGCTGATCGTCATAGGTGTCCGGGATAGGAAAGCAATAGGAGGCATCCGCCACCGTATATTCAGCAAAGCCGCCATTGATCTGGTACCCCGTGTAGCGCGCTTCATCACAGAGGTTTTCCCTGCCGTGGTTGCAGTACCAGCAGTGGCCGCAGCTGCCGCCGAGCCAGGGTACGCCCACCCTCTGCCCGCGGGTAAAACCACTGACATCGGCGCTAATATCCTCGACCACACCCACGATCTGGTGTCCCGGCACCAGGGGCAGGGTCGGTTCGGTCAGTTCGCCGTCCAGCACGTGCAGATCGGTGCGGCAGATTCCGCAGGCTTTGACTTTGAGTAATAGTTGGCCGGGGCCGGCGGTGGGTATGGGTAAGTCCTGTGACAGCAGGGGACCATTTTTTTGTTCCAGTACCATTGCACGCATGCTTTACTCCTCGCCCCAAGAGCGGTTCAGTTTTTTAGCAAAGGTTTTGAGCATCGGTATACGGGCGCAGGGCTTGTTGTTGCCGAAGATTAGCGTCCAGGGTTTCAAACATCAGCTTTCCATATTGTTTCGATCTGCCTACTTTATCGTATTTTTAGCCATTGCATCAGATTATAATCAGCCACGATTAACTCCGGAGCATTGACCATGGGTTTTTATGACAAGCATATTCTACCCAGATTCATTAATTGTGCCTGTGGTACTAAACCTATCATGAAACAGCGCGAGAAAGTGGTGCCCCTGGCGACGGGCACTGTACTGGAGATTGGTATCGGCACTGGCTTGAATTTGCCGTATTACGATGGCGGCAGGGTGGAGCGACTGATCGGCCTGGATCCCTCGGAAGCTTCCTGGAAGCTGGCCGGGGAGCGTGCCGCACACCTGGATTTTGACGTCGAATTTATCGGCTTGTCGGGAGAACATATCCCCCTGGCGGATGCCAGTGTCGACACCGTGTTGGTCACTTACGCCCTGTGTACTATTCCCGACCCGATCACAGCGTTACACGGTATGGCCAGGGTGTTGCGTCCGGGTGGTAGCCTTATCTTTTGTGAGCACGGCAAAGCACCCGATGGGGGGGTGTGTAAATGGCAGGATCGTATCAATCCCTTATGGCGACGACTTTTCGGCGGCTGTAACCTGAACCGTGATATTCCACAGCTGCTTGATGCTGGTGGCTTTGAGGTTATCGACCTGGAAAAAATCTACTTGCCCGGCACACCAAAATTTGCAGGCTATAATTTTTGGGGCAGTGCGCGTCCAGGTTAAACTGAATTTTTGAGATATTTGCCCAAACAACGATGCCTCACCTGATCAGATACTGCCTGGCTTTTCTGTTGCTCCTTCCTGCCTGGTCAGGCGCGGCCAGCCTGACTTTCTCTGTTATCGGCCTGGAGGCAAAACCAGAATTACAGAAGAATGTTCTGGCGTGGCTGGGGGATGACCCTGAGTCGGTCCGGGAGCGCCTGAATTTTGTGGTGTCCGCCAGAGACAGGGTTGAGCGTAGCCTGCAGGCTCTGGGCTATTATCGTCCGGACATAGGTATGGATGTACAGCGTACAGACCCGGTCTGGCAGCTGGTAATTTCTGTCGACCCCGGCGACCCCGTGCGCATTCGCGACATCGACATCCAGGTGATGGGCGCCGCAGCCAATGACCCGGAGTTCACCCGCCTGATTGCCGATGTCAGCTTTGCCTTGGGGGATGTGCTGCACCACGGTCTCTATGAGGATTTCAGGAACAGCTTGCTGTCATTGGGACAACGACGGGGATACCTGGATGCCACAATAACCTCCAGCAAGGTGGCGGTAGAAGTCGCCGCCGGAACGGCTGATGTTTCCATCCAGTATGACAGCGGGCGCCGTTACCGTTTTGGCGCATTAATCCATGATGAGGAGATGGTGGATTATGCGCTTCTGGACAGCTTGAGAACGTTTCACCAGGGGGATTATTTCGAACAATCCAAACTGCAGGAATTTCAATCTGAACTGCAGCGCACCAACTATTTTTCCAGCGTTATCGTTCTGCCCGTACCCGAGCAGGCTCAGGATGGCGAGGTGCCGATCGCGGTGAAGATGCAGGCCGCCAGGAGCCACAGTTTCGATGTGGGTGTCGGTTACAGTACGGACACCGAGGAACGGCTTTCCCTCACCTGGCGGACACCAAAAATCAATCGTCACGGCCACAGCCAGGTAACACGCCTGGTCTACTCCCCGGTTGACCCCAGCGGTCGCTTTACCTACACTATCCCCCTGACTCACCCGCTCAACGATATCCTGCAGCTGTGGGCCAGAACCGAAGACAATGAGTTTGGCGACCTGGACAGCAGACAGGATGAGCTGGGTGTTCGCCGGGAAATCAGGAAGGGCAAATGGATCCACGGATATTCACTGCGTGGACTCAACGAGTCCTGGGACGTGTTACAACTGGATGCGACCAATGATTATCTGCTGCTTGGCGCCACACTTTCCCGCAGGGTCTCCAGTGGTTCCATAGTGGACCCGAAAAGCGGGTTCAGTCAATTGTACACCCTGGAAGTGGGCAACGGGGAGCTTGGTTCGGATATTGACCTGGCGCGTTTTACCGCCAACTTGAGGCTTGTTTTTACGCCGCTTCCGCAGCACCGGGTGGTCAGTCGGGCGGGGTTCGGGGTGGTGGAAATTGCCAGTGGTGACAGGACGGAACTGGCGCCATCCCTCAACTTTTTTGCCGGAGGTAACCAGAGCATTCGTGGTTTCGCCTATCAATCTATCGGTAATGAAATCGAATTTATACAGGAAAACGGCAAGAAAAAAACTCTGGTTGTTGGTGGTGACAGACTGGTAACCGCCAGTCTCGAGTACCAGTACTACTTTACTGACAGCTGGCGTGGCGCCGTGTTTAGCGATGTGGGTGATGCTTTTGATGAAGGAGAGTTCGATCTCAATTACAGTGCCGGTTTTGGTATTCACTACATCACTCCAGTGGGCGCGATTCGCGTTGAAATGGCCAATAGCCTGAGTGATAAAAATCCTGAATGGTATCTGCACTTGACGATAGGGGCGGAGTTTTGAGGTTGTCGTGGCGGACAACATCGTTTCTCGTGCTACTGCTTTTTGTGGCGCTGCTGTTTGCACCGTTTACCCAGCAGGGCAGTAGAGTCTTGCTCGGTATGGTTGATCGGTTTTCTTCACTTGAAATTACATACGATAGTGGCAGTCTTGACGAGCAGTTGTGGATCAAGCGACTGGTGCTGCCAACAGCCGCTGTGACCCTGGAAATGCGCAAGCTTGTCATTGTACTGGCACCGGGCTGCTTGTGGCGCAGCACGGTCTGTTTTCACCAGCTGCAAGCTGAGCATCTGGATATTACTATCTTGCCCGGCACCGAAGACGGGCATTCCCCGGATACTGTAACAAGGAGTCGTACCGCAAGGGATACGGCAGACAGCGAGTTAATCATTTTTCCGTTTGCTGTGGAGGTGGATGACCTTGAACTCGAGTCCACCCGTATTCACTGGCAGGGAGGGGAGTGGCGCCAGGGGCCGGCCAGCCTGCAGCTGCGTATTAGTGGCTCGACCATAGAAGTGGCCGGCGCCGTTATCACAGAGGCGCACCTGGAACTGCGTGCATCCGAGACAGCAAAAGACCCTGTCTCGGACACCATTGTTCTGTCGCCCATTGATCTGCCGCTGGAACTGAAGGTTGGTGAGTTGCTACTGGAGCGGCCCTCCTGGAATTTTTACGGTACGCAGCGCCAGCTTCAACGCCTTGTGCTGGAAGGATCCTGGCGTAATACACAATTGCAGTTGACGCAGTTGGATGTTGCGAGCACTACCTGGGGAGAGCTATCCGGGCAGGGCGCGCTGCAATTTGAGGGTGACTGGCCGCTGTGGGCCGACCTCGATGTCAGCCTGGCGCGATCACCAGTGCTGTGGTCGGGCTTGCATGGGCGGCAGCTGGCACTGTCGGCTCAGGGCACTCTTGCATCGCTGGCACTGGAACTGATATCGCCGGGGACTCCCGGGCTTGCCGTCGAGGCACAGCTTGATATGCTGGATAGACAACGGCCTTTTAGTGCCGCAGCGCGTGTTGCCTCACCGGGTGAACTGCGTCTCGCTGATTTCCCTGGTATGCCAGAAGTATTGGCGGATGTAGTGTTTGAGGCACCGTTGACAATGTCGGCCGACGGCTATTTAGGGGCTGGCGGCTCTCCACAGACTGACGGCTCTCTACCAGCTGACGGCTCCCTACCAGCTGACGGCTCCCT
>QNFR01000062.1 GCA_003646405.1 Gammaproteobacteria bacterium | reverse complement strand
ATTGGCTCCGCTTGCTGGGCTCGAACCAGCGACCCATTGATTAACAGTCAATTGCTCTACCAACTGAGCTAAAGCGGAATTGGACAGGATCCAAGGCCGCGTATATTAATGATGGACAGGGGCCCGGTCAACCGCTAATTCCGCATTATTGCAGAACCTGGCCAGTGTACAAATGCTGGCTGCAATTATCTGCTATGTGGATGATAATAAACGGCTATTTCGCCCGCCCCAACAGGTAGCCCCGTGTCCAAAGCCTTCAAGGTACAATCCAGCTTTCAGCCCGCCGGCGATCAGCCCCAGGCCATCCGGAAGTTGGTGTCGGGTCTGCGCGCGGGGTTGGTGTCCCAGACCTTGCTAGGGGTTACGGGCTCGGGCAAGACTTTTACCATGGCCCACGTGGTAGAGCAGATGCAGCGGCCCACCATTGTTATGGCCCATAATAAGACCCTGGCGGCCCAGCTGTATGGGGAGTTCAAGGACTTCTTTCCCAATAACGCGGTCGAGTATTTCGTCTCTTATTACGATTATTATCAACCCGAGGCCTATGTGCCGTCCTCCGATACCTTTATCGAGAAGGACGCTTCGGTCAATGAGCATATCGAGCAGATGCGCCTCTCCGCCACCAAGGCCCTGTTGGAGCGAGATGACTGCCTGGTGGTGGCCACAGTCTCGGCGATTTACGGTCTGGGTGATCCCGAGTCTTATTTCAAGATGGTTATCCACCTGTCCCGGGGTGAGATTATCGACCACCGTGGAATTCTGCGACAGTTGGCGGACTTGCAATACACTCGCAATGACGTGGATTTCCATCGGGGCACATACCGGGTGCGCGGGGATGTGATCGATATCTTTCCGGCGGATTCCGAGCGGGATGCGGTGCGCATCGAGCTGTTCGACGAGGAAATCGACAATATCTGCTGGTTTGACCCCCTCACGGGTGTGGTTGAGAGCAAGGTGCCCCGTATCACCATTTTCCCCAAGAGCCACTATGTGACGCCCCGGGAAGTGATGATGAATGCGGTGGGGCATATCGAGGCGGAGCTGGTGGAACGGCTTGTGCAGTTGCGTGACAATGACAAGCTGGTGGAAGCCCAGCGACTGGAGCAGCGTACCCGATACGATGTGGAGATGATCCGCGAGCTGGGTTATTGCACCGGCATCGAAAACTACTCTCGCTACCTGTCGGGACGAAAGCCAGGCCAGCCGCCGCCCACACTGTTTGAATACCTGCCAGATAATGCCCTGGTCATTGTCGATGAGTCCCACGCCAGTATTCCCCAGATCGGCGCCATGTATAAAGGTGACCGTTCGCGCAAGGAGACATTGGTGGAATACGGTTTTCGGCTGCCTTCGGCCCTGGATAACCGCCCCCTGCGTTTCGAAGAGTGGGAGCGGCTGGTGCCCCAGGCGATATTTGTTTCCGCCACGCCGGGACGCTATGAGCAGGAACATGCCGGGCGCACGGTGGAGCAGGTGGTGCGGCCCACCGGCCTGGTGGATCCGGAGCTGGAAATACGCCCGGCCACTACCCAGGTGGACGACCTGTTGGGCGAGATACACAAAGTGGTGGCGTACGGTGAACGTGTGTTGGTTACCACGCTCACCAAGCGTATGGCGGAAGACCTGACGGAATACCTGGCGGATCACGGTGTGAAGGTGCGCTACCTGCACTCGGATATCGACACAGTGGAGCGGGTGGAGATCATTCGCGACCTGCGCCTGGGTGTGTTCGACGTGCTGGTGGGTATCAATCTGTTGCGGGAGGGACTGGATATGCCGGAAGTGTCCCTGGTGGCTATCCTGGATGCCGACAAGGAGGGCTTCCTGCGCTCCGACCGCTCTATTATACAGACCGTCGGCCGCGCTGCCCGCAACCTGAACGGCAGGGCCATTCTTTACGCCGACCGTATTACCGGTTCCATGGAGCGCGCGATCGCCGAGACCGCGCGTCGCCGGGAGAAGCAGGTAGCTTACAATAAGGAGCATGGCATCACGCCGGTGGGGGTCGAGAAATCAGTGCAGGACATTATGGAGGGCGCACGGCGCATGCCCACCCGGGGCAAGGGTAGGGCGCAAAAAGTGGCGGAAGCCAAACTCGCTTACAGTACTGAAGTCGCCAATCTGTCACCTGCCGCCCTGTCACGCAAACTCAAGCAACTGGAGGCACAAATGCATGAGCACGCCAAAAATCTGGAGTTCGAGGAAGCGGCGGCGCTGCGGGATCAACTGACGGAAATTAAGCAAATGGCTTTTATCAGCTGATGTTATGATCGGTGCACGGTTATAGATATTTTTATCTTTGCAGGAGAAAAAACCATGAAGTATAAGGTAATTGTTGTTTTGTTGGCCGCACTGGCTGCGTCAGGCGCCTGGGCGGATATCAAGCCGAAGTGCGACGCCAAGAAGGCCGCCCGCGGCAAGGCCATGGACGCGACGGTCGGAGTGAGTGGCCGTTGTGATGCCGAAAAGGCAGGCAAGAATGCCAAAAAGGATGTTAAGGGTTCGGTGGATCGGGATAAGAATAGGAACCAAAAGAAGAAAAAGAAAAACAAGAAAAAATAAGAATGGATTGAGCATCCGGTGACGCACCTTTGAATACCGTCTGGGTCGCCTTCGGACCGGGCCTGATCAGTGAGTCAGAATGTGATGCCTGCGCGACGTGCGTCTCGGCGCTCCGTGTCATTGACTGGATGAACGGGGCTGGGCGGTAGTGACCGCAGCGGGCAGGTGGATAGTCACGCTCACCCCCCGGTCCCCCGACAGATTTTCGGCCCTGACCCGACCCCGGTGAAGAGCAACGATCAGCCGTACGATGTGCAGGCCCAGCCCCAGGTGTACGTCGCTGGATTCGTTGCCGCGCAGGGACACCATGGGCTCAAACAGGCGGTCCTGTAATTCCTCGGGCAGAGCGGGACCTTCGTTGCACACGCTAATGTCCCAACCATCAGCCACCGCCGCCAGGCGCAGTTCGATCTTACCGCTGGCGGGGCAGAATGAGGCGGCATTGTCCATCAGCTTGTCCAGGGCCTGCACGATCAGGTCGGGCACGCCTGCCACCACGGCAGCTAGTGGTTGGATATCAAGCACCAATTCGTGCCCCGGGTAGATGCCGCGGTAGGCCGCGAAGATCTCGTGCAACAGGGCGACCAGATCTACCTCGATAAGTTGGTTGTTGCGAATACTTTCTTCCAGCCTGTTGGCCTCGCTCATGGCGGTGAGGATGCGGTTCAGTCGTTGCAGTCCCATACGGGCGCGCTGTAAGTACACGTTGGATTGCTTTTCCTTGTCGGCGGACTGTTCCAGGTTCTCCAATGAGGTCTGGATGACGGCGATCGGCGTGCGCAATTCGTGTGAAAGTTTACGGCTCAACGTGCGCAGGTAGTCGTTATACTCCCGCAGACGATCCAGCAAGTCGGCATAATGTCGGGACAGTTCCCCGATTTCATCGCCGGCGCCGCTGCGTGGAAAAGAGTCCAGTACGAGGCCATCCTCGCGTATTGCGCTGCTTGCAGCCCGGCTCAATTTGCCGATGCGCCAGGACAGCAGGCTGGCATAACCGAGCAGGCCGATGGCCCCGATAGCAAGCGCCAACAGGCTGTAGCCTAACAGGCGACTGAAGGCCTGGTCGGTCAGGGACAGGTATTGCTCGCCGCTCTGGCGCATTACCACCGCGCCCACCACGCTGTCTTCGTACACGATGGGGGCGGCGGCGGACAGGGTGGTTCGGGTCGCATGGTTAGCATCCCGGTAGCGGCGGTTAGTCGCAGTGCCACTCAGTGCGGCCTGAATTTCCGCCCCCTGTACTTTGCCGGCAGTGGGGGTGACAGGGGATGCTTCCAGAGAGTCCTGCGACAGGATGCTGCGGTAAATGACCCGCAACAGCCAGAAAGTGTCGGCTGTGGTGCTGCCAGTGGTATGTTTGGCGGGGAGATCGGCAATCAGCCAGTGGTCCTTGTCTACCACCTGTATCTCGCTGTTCTGGCGGCTGAAGGGCGCCAGCGCTTCCTGCAGTGCCACCGGGCTGTAGATCAGCCATGGAGGTGCCGCGGTGCTTGTTGCGGTGATGTTACCCAGAGTCTCGGTGGCCCTGCCGGCCCTGTTGCCGACATTCATCAGGTAGAAACCCAGGCGGCCGCCGGTGTAGGCCAGCGGTATTTCCAGCTCCAGGGTGTACCCCCCCACCGCATCCTGCCAGTAACCGCGGATACGGTCGGCGTTTGCACCGGGCTGTCGGCGACTGGCGGGTTTGGCGCGCACACTGCCCGGCGCGGCCGTGGCGATGACGTATTCCTGGCGACGGCCATGCTGCCAGGTACGCAACATCAGGCGGTCGCCATTGGGCTCGGGAGACAGTCCCGGGTTGTGGTACATCACTACCGGGTCATCCACTCGCAACAGCAGGTACAGGTACTCGCCACGCGTTATGGCCTTGTAGCTAACAGCCAGGGGTGTTGCGCTCGGGTCGCTGCTAATCCGTACGCTTTCGATTTCCTCCCAACCGTCATCGTAGCCGTCCACTATCAATGGCTGCTCGAGAGGATGCGCGTAAATCGATTGCCGTTGGTCCGGTACTGCCCCGCGCCGGGCGGGATTGGGGTAGAGCAAATCTTCTTTTGCGCCCAGTACCGCGGCCACCGCCTGGGCAGTGGCCTGCAGGGACTGTTCCTGTCCGTGGCGCATGGCGCCCTCCATCTCACGGATAAACTGGCCGCCGGCCCAGGGCAGACAGAGCAGTAACAGGCTGACCAGCAGCAGTTGTCGGCGAAGATTCAAGGTTTACTGGCCAGACCAGCGATAACCGACACCATAGGCTGTTTCTATGGCTGCAAATGCAGTATCCGTCGCCTGGAACTTACGGCGAATACGCTTGATGTGTGAGGTGATCGTATTGTCATCCAGTACCACGTTGGCCGAGTCCATCAGCTGCTGGCGGTTTTTTATGTGCCCGGGGTGTTTGGCCAGGGCGTGCACAATCCAGAATTCGGTTACTGTGAGGTCAATCACCTGATCCTGCCAACTGGCCGTCATGCGTTCCAGGTTCAGGCGCAGTGGACCCTGCTCGATCAGGTGTTCTTCCTGTACCGGGGTGCGCAGCGCCTGGACCCGGCGCAGCAGGGCGACAATACGCGCCAGCATATGGGCCTGGCTGATGTCCTTGGTCAGGTAGTCATCTGCCCCCAGGCGCAGCCCCGAGATGATATCCAGCTCCGAATCCCTGGCGGTGAGGAACACGATGGGTAGTTCCGGGCAACGGCTGCGCAAATCCCGGCACAGCTCGAAACCGCCCTCGATGTCATCGCCCAAGCCTATATCGATAATAGCCAGGTCCGGGAGTTGTCGCTGGAAAGCGTCGTTGGCTGCGCCGCGGTCGCTGTACAGGGAAACGCGGAAGCCCTGGCGCTGCAGAGTATCGCGATAATTAGCGGCGATGGCGGCTTCGTCTTCGACGATGGCGATGTGATGTGGCATGGCGGGCTGGAGAAAATCCGTGGTATGACGGTGCCCATACTTCCAAAGAACCGCCAGAACCACAAGGCCCTGCCACAATTCGCCATAATTGTTCAGCGCAAAGTCACAATCGGGGCGCATTTTGGCCAGATCTTTCCAGTTGAATAGGGGTTAAATCCACAGGAGAGATCATATGAAGTACTACAGACACGTTTACCGGCAACTGGTCGGTGATGCGGGCCACCTCGGTGGTGTGCCATTGTGGCTGGCCTTTCGCTGCTTGCCGTCGCTATTGCTGGGCGCATTGTTTCTGTTGATGGTGCTCAGCACCGCGCCGGCGCAGGCAATGCCGGAGAGGGGGAGTGGTGAGCCCGATATTAACGGCGTGGAAAGTGGCCAACTGTTGTTGCTGGACCAGGCGGGGGACACCGTCACCCCGGCCCTGATGAATACCAGTAAGGTACATTTTGACATCAGTGGCATGATTGCCACGGTCTCGGTGGAGCAGTCATTTCGCAACGACAGCGATCGCTGGCTGGAGGGGGTGTACGCCTTTCCGCTACCCGACAATGCCGCGGTGCGCTATCTGGAAATGGTAATAGGCGAGCGGCGCATTGTCGGCAAGGTCCGCGAGAAGGCGGTCGCCAAAAAAATCTACCAGGCGGCAAAAAAAGCCGGCAAAAAAGCCAGCCTGGTGGAGCAGCAGCGTCCCAACCTGTTCACCAATCGTATCGCCAATATAGGGCCTGGTGAGGAGATTACTGTGCGCATGGAATATGTGCAGGAAGTGAGCTTTAGCGCCAATACGTTTTCTTTGCGTTTTCCCATGACCATCACGCCACGTTATATGCCTGGAGCACCCGTGAGCCGCCCCAGTGACCAGGAAGATGCGCAGGCGCTGGCGATAAACCCCTACTTGGGCTGGGCAGTGCCCACCGACCGGGTGCCGGATGCGGATGCCATCTCACCCCTGCTAAATCCCTCGCCCGGATCGGAACATTCACCACTCAACCCGATTGAAATTACCGCGCAGCTGGATATGGGCATGCCCCTGGCCAATGTCGAATCGCCCTATCACGATATCGCCCTGGCGCGCCGGGCAGGTATTTACGCTATCCGCCTGGTCAGCGGCGTGAGCGAAATGGACAGGGATTTTGTCCTGAACTGGCGACCGGTGACCGGCGCCACGCCCGCCGCCGCGCTGTTCACACAAGAGGTGGACGGCGAGCATTTTGGATTGTTGATGGTGGTGCCACCTGCCGCTGACCGGGCCGCCCCGGCGATACCGCGAGAGCTTATTTTTGTGGTGGATACCTCCGGTTCCATGGGCGGCGTGGCCATAGAGCAGGCACGGGCCAGTGTCTCCAGGGCACTACAGCAGCTGCGCCCTGTGGATTATTTCAACATTATCGAATTCAACTCCATGCATCGCTCCCTCTACCGCCAGCCAATGCCTGCGACTCGCCATCATGTACAAAGGGCTCTGGAGTTTGTGCGCAAGCTGGATGCCTCCGGTGGCACCGAGATGCTGCCCGCCCTGCAGGCCGCATTGGTGCGGCCACGTCGTGCCGCTGATGAGTTCCGAGAGCGGGCACTGCTGCGCCAGGTAATCTTTATTACCGATGGCGCGGTGGGCAACGAGGTGGCTTTATTTGAAGAAATTTCCTCACGCCTGGGCAGTGGCCGTCTGTTCACTGTGGGTATCGGTTCTGCGCCAAACAGCTGGTTCATGCGCAAGGCCGCCCAGGCCGGACGCGGTACCCATACACACGTTGGTGATCTCGATGAGGTGGGTCAGAAGATGGCTGACTTATTCGATCAGTTGGCTCATCCGGCGGCGGTCGACCTGACCATCGACTGGCCTGCGCCAGTGGAGGCGTGGCCGCAGCGTCTACCCGACCTCTACCTGGGGCAGCCGCTGTTGGTGGCGGTCAACTTCGGCACTACGCCGCCACAGGGGGAGGTTATGATCGGTGGTGAAATCAATGCCCGGGCCTGGACCGTACGCCTGCAACTGGGCAGTGGTGCCGGCTCTGCAACCGCAACCGGGCACAAGGGTGTCGCCAGTCTGTGGGCGCGGCACAAGATTGCCGGCTTATTGGATGAGAAACTTGCGGGTCGCGATGAAGATGCCGTGCGCGCGGATGTATTGCCGGTGGCGCTGCGACATCAATTGTTAAGTCCCTACACCAGTTTTGTGGCGGTGGAGGAAGTGATCTCCCGGCCGCAGGGGGAGGGCCTGGACAGTAAACCGGTGCCTAATACGCGGCCCCATGGCCAGAGCCCTCAGGGTTACGCCTATCCCCGCACGGCGACCACCGGTCCCGCCAAAGTCTGGTTTGGTGGACTGTTGCTGTTCCTGGGGATCATGCTGCACGTGTTGCGTCGGGGGGAGGTGGATCATGTCCCGGCTGTCCAGTCTTAAGAACTGGCGCAACACCCTGACTCTGTGTTTGCTGTTGGCAGGCTCGCACCAGATGGCGGGCGCCGGCGTCATCAAGGCCAAGGCCTGGCTGGCGCCACTGTTGATTGACGGTGCCTGGCACAAAACCCTGTTATCGGACGGCGCGGCGGTAAAACCCTGGCCCTGGGCGGACACCTGGCCGGTGGCGCGCTTGCGCGCGCCCGCCCATGACGTGGACTTACTGGTGCTGGCCGGTGATTCCGGTAACGCCCTGGCCTTTGGCCCCGGTCATACCCGGGCATCGGCTCAGCTGGGTTCAAACGGGCTGGCGGTGATCGGCGGCCACCGCGACACGCATTTTGCTTTTTTGCAGCAGCTGCAAACGGGTGATGTATTGCAGCTGCAACTGCCCAGCGGTGAATTGCGCCAGTACCGGGTGCAGGGCGCTCGCGTGGTGAATGTGGACAGGGAGCCACTGCTCGCGACAGGGGACCATGAACAGCTGTTGCTGGTCACCTGTTACCCCTTCGATGCACTGCGCGCGGGGGGTCCATTGCGCTACACGGTGAGTGCTGTGCCTCAACCTCTTATTTACGCCCTGTGAAACTCCCCTTTCATTCCCCGACTGTGGCTATAATGCAGCGAGACTGGAAGCGGGAGGGATGTAATGCTATCAATGAGGTGCCAGTGGCTTGCTGTCGTCATGTTGCTGCTCGGTGCCTGTGCCAGCGTGGAACCCCGGCACGACCGGCCGGCGGATCCCACGCTTGCTCCGCCCCCAATCGAAGCCTGGAGTGGGTTGACGGAAGTACAAAAGCATGACCGTCTGGTGCCGTTAAACCTGGGTTCTCACGCCTTGCAGTGGCGGCTGCGGGCACTGCGCGCCGCCACTGGCAGTATCGATCTGCAAACCTTTATCTGGAAGGACGATAGCGTGGGTCTGGCGCTGGTGCGCGAGATTGTGGCGGCGGCTGAGCGCGGCGTTCGCGTACGGGTGTTACTCGATGACAGCTTCCTGGCTCACGCGGACCCCGAACTGCAAGCATTGTCTGATCATCCCAATATCAGTTACCGCATCTATAACCCGGTGGCGCGGCGCTCCGGCAATATGTTCATGCGCGAGTTGGAAAACCTCAACGACTTATCCCGCATCAATCATCGCATGCATAACAAACTGCTGGTGGTTGATGGCCGGATTGCGATCATTGGTGGCCGCAACCAGGCGGACGAATATTTCGGCTATGAGTCCAGTCACAATTTTCGGGATCTTGAGTTGGTGGTGAATGGCCCTTTCCTGACGCAGCTCGAGGCTGTATTTGACCTGTACTGGAACGACCCCTGGAGCCTCGCGATTGAAGACCTGGTGCCGGCGGAGCAGAACCGGGGTTTCGCCTCGACCCAGGCGTGGTTGCGTGAATATCCTAACGATCATCGAGGCCTGGCCGAATCTACACCGCAGGACTGGTCGGCGTTGTTTGCGAATGCTTATATCGCCGACCTGCAGTTGCTGGTTGATTCGCCGCCCGACGCCAGCCCGGTTCTGGATACGCCGGTGCAGCTGGCTGAGGCGCTGGTGGCCCGCATCGATGAGGTTGAGCACGACCTCCTTCTCGTGTCAGCCTATTTTATTCCCACCCCGGCCCTGACCAGCGCCATCGAGCGCGCTACCGGGCGGGGTGTGCGAGTGCGCATATTTACCAATTCCCTGGGCTCCAATAACCATGTCAGCGCCCATGCGGCCTATGCCCGGCACCGTCCATCGCTGCTGCGGGCCGGCGCCGAGCTGTATGAGTTGCGCCCGGATGCGTATAGCCGCGAGCTGTACATGGACACCGCTGTCGCTGAGGCACTGCTGGGGCTACATGAAAAGAGTGTCTTGTTCGATAACTGCTGCCTCTTTGTAGGTAGCGCAAATATGGATCCGCGCTCCCTTCGCCTGAATACCGAAGTCGGTTTATTGATCCACAGCCCCGAACTGAATGCGAAACTACGGCAGTTGTTGGCACTGGATTTACAACCGCAAAATGCCTGGCGGGTTGAGTTGGACGCCAACGGGGATGTCGAGTGGATCGGTGAGCGTGGTGCTCAAAGCCACACGCCCCCGGCATCGTTTTACCTGCGTGTGGAGTCCTGGTTTTTCGGCCTGTTGCCCATCGAGGGACAGATGTGATCCCGATACCTATTTGATGCTTGCCTGTTATAATCGCCGGTCGTTTATTGCAGGGATATGACGGTCAAATGAAAAGTACACGTATGAAGCCGTTGGATGCGATCTGGCTGATGATGGAATCGGCGGATACCCCCATGCACGTGGGTGTTCTCGCTACTTTTCACAAGCCGCGCAATGCCCCTGAGGACTATTTGAGCCAGTGGGCCCGGCAGATGCGTGAATCTCACGAGGCGGTGCCGCCCTGGGATTGCCGGGTGTCCGGTAGGCCTGGGGCAGTGCCTGGTCCTCGCCTGATTGAAGATCCGGATTTTGATCTGGATTATCACTTTCGGCACTCAGCCCTGCCCCTGCCTGGTGGCGATCGCGAGTTGGGAGTTATAGTGTCGCGCCTGCACAGCCACGCGCTGGACAGTTCGCGGCCCCTGTGGGAGTTCCACCTGATTGAGGGCCTGGAGGGTGATCGTTTCGCCTTTTACGTCAAGGTTCATCACGCCCTGGTCGATAATGTGAACGGTATCCCCATGATAATGTCCTGGCTGTCTGCCAGTGCCAAAGCGCGCAACATGCCTCCCCTGTGGTCGCAACACATGGGCAGTGGTGAGCGCGGCGATGAGAATGGCGAAGACGAGTCTGCTGATCCGGTAGAGGCCATAGTGGCTGTTGGCAGGGCCGCGTCGGGCCTTTTGCGCAACGCCTTTAGACGCAAGCCGGACGGTAGTTTTCTCATACCTGACGGGGCGCCCCGCTCAACGCTTAACCGCAGGATCAATGCGCAGCGCCGCTTTGCCACGCAGCAATTCGAGCAGCAACGTATCCAGCGCCTGGCGGACGCTACCGACACGACGCTTAACGTCATACTGGCTTATCTGTGTGGCAGTTCTCTGCGGCGCTTTTTCAAGGAATACAATGCCCTGCCGGATGAGCCATTGATCGGTGCGATGCCGGTTTCCCTGCAGGAACGCAGTGAGCACCTGCCCGGCAACGCCATCGCCGGTATCCGGGTTGCGCTGGGCACACACATCGGTGACCCGTTGGCGCGACTGGAAGCAGTCAAGGCATCAATACGGGCCGTTCGTAAGGATCGCGCATCATTGCCGGATGAGGCGGTCACCTCCTATGTCCTGATGCGTGCCGCGCCGATATACGCCAGCCAGATGCCGGTGCTAGGGCGCTTCGTTCCCCCCCTGTTTAACCTGGGCGTGTCCAACACCCCGGGCCCCGACCAGCCGCGTTACTTTAATGGCGCCCGCATGGAATCGATTTACCCGGTGGGGCAGTTGCTGCAATTCAGTGCCCTGAGTATTGATTGTGTCAGTTACGCGGGCACCTTGAATATCGGCCTCACTGGTGCGCTGGACACGTTGCCGCACCTGCAGCGTATCGCCGTCTACATGGGTAAGGCACTGGCGGATCTGGAACAACTTGTCCTTGATATGGAACTGGAGGCCGTCCTATGAATAACATGGCGAAAGCGGCGATCAAACGGAGCCTGGCCCTTAACCAGAAGGTAGCTAAGACTGCCGCCAACGGCGTCGACTGGCTGTTCAAGCGCGACACCCTGATCAAGTCCGGACGCACCTGGTTTGAGTTGGTGCATGACGGGGATCTGATGTCGGTGCGTTACTACGAGTTGCCGGAGGAGGATGAGATCGAACTGGTCGATGGCACTACCATGCCCATTCGGCGTAAACAGCATGCGCTGCCGCTGGTGCTGGTGCCGCCACTGGGTGTGACCACCGAGGCGTTTGACTTGATGCCCCAACGCAGCCTGGTGCGCTATCTGGCGGCCTCGGGCTTTAAGGTATACCTGGTGGACTGGGGCAAGCCGAAAAAAGAGCATGGTCACCTGGGCCTCAGGGACTACACATACACCATGCTGGGCACCGCGCTGGAGAAGGTCCGGGAGCATTCCGGCAGCAGGGATCTTTCCATGCTGGGCTGGTGCCTGGGCGGGCTATTTTGTCTGCTGTATCAGGGGCAGACGCTGGACAAGCACATGCGCAACATCGTTACGGTAGCCAGCCCCATCGATCCGCAAAGTGGCAGCGGTGTGGTCGCGGGTGTGGTGGGCGCCGCGCAGGCCCTGAACGGGCCGGCGCAACTGGTGAGCAACTATTCGAACCTGCGTCTCAATACGCTGGACCCGTCCCGTTTGTCCATGCCGCCTTGGCTGACCACATTGGTCTTCAAGATGACCGATCCCATCGGCAGTGTCACCACTTACTGGGACCTGGTAACCCGGCTTTCGGATCGGGAATTCGTCGAATCGCACTCCACCACCGGCGACTATCTGAATCATATGTTGATGTATCCCGGTGGCGTATTGAAGGATATGGCGGTTACAGTCACCGACAATCAGTTGGCCAAAGGCAAAGTGGAATTGGGTGGCAATATAGCCGAGCTTGACGCCATCGAATCCAACCTGCTGGCCTTTGCGGGTGAGAACGATATTCTTGTGCCCCCGGATATCGCGGAACAGATTGTCGATATCGTTGCCTCGAAGGACAAGGAGTTTCGCGTCGCTCCCGGTGGGCACATGGGCGTGATTATCGGCAGCAAGGCGCAAAGTGCCGTGTGGGCAGAGTCTGTCGAATGGCTGGCTGGGCGCTCTGGCAAGGTAAAGGTTAAAGCCAAAGCCAAGCGAAAGGTACGGACAAAGGTAAAAGCCCGCGCGCGTCCGAAAAGGAAAACGGGGTAGCTGATACCTCTAAGGGGCCAAACCCCTTTAGCTCTCCTTTAGTATTCTTTTATGCTAGAATCCCCGCCCTCGAATATCAGCCCCAGATCTCCGATTGAAGCTGACTCACGTGGCCTTTGGTAAGGGCCACCACTGATAAAAGGAAAGCTCATGCCTGTTATTACCCTGCCTGATGGCAGCCAACGTTCATTCGATAATCAGATTTCCGTACGCGATGTTGCTGCCGATATCGGCCCCGGTCTCGCCACGGCGGCGTTGGCCGGTATAGTTGATGGCAGGCAAGTGGATACCTCCCACATTATTGAAAACGACGCCGCCCTGGCGATTATCACCGAACGTGATGATGCCGGCCTGGAGATCATTCGTCACTCTACGGCCCACCTGCTGGCCATGGCCACCCAGGAATTGTTCCCGGGGGTGCAAGTCACCATTGGTCCGGTGATCGAGGACGGTTTTTTCTACGATTTCGCCACTGGCAATAAATTTACACCGGAAGACCTTCAGAAGATCGAGCAGCGTATGGAAGATCTGGTGGTCCAGGACTTGCCGATACAGCGTATTGTGACCAGTCGGGGAAAAGCCATAGAACTGTTTCGTAATATGGGTGAACACTACAAGGTGCAGATCATCGAGGATCTGCCTGAAGGTGAAGAGATATCCATGTATACCCAGGGTAGTTGGGGCGACCTTTGTCGCGGCCCTCACGTGCCCAGTACTGGCAAGCTGAAGGCTTTTAAGCTGACCAAGGTCGCTGGCGCCTACTGGCGCGGTGACTCCAACAATGAAATGCTGCAGAGAATCTATGGCACAGCCTGGGCCAACAAGAAGCAGCTCAAGCAGTATTTGAACCGCATAGCCGAGGCGGAAAAGCGCGATCACCGCAAGATAGCTAAAAAACTGGACCTGTTCCACACTCAGGAAGAGGCGCCGGGTATGGTGTTCTGGCATCCGGCGGGGTGGAGCATTTACCAGACTATTGAGCAGTACATGCGCCAGGCGCAGCGCGAAAATGACTACGATGAGATCAAGACGCCGCAATTGGTAGATATGTCCCTGTGGGAAAAATCCGGGCACGCCGATAAATTCGGAGACGATATGTTCGTGCTCGAGGCCGACGAGCGTGAGTTTGCGGTGAAACCGATGAACTGCCCCTGCCATGTACAGGTGTTCAACCAGGGGCTTAAATCCTACCGGGATTTACCCCTGCGTCTGGCGGAATTCGGCTCCTGTCATCGCAACGAACCCTCCGGTTCACTGCATGGCATTATGCGGGTGCGGGGTTTTGTGCAGGATGACGCGCATATTTTCTGCACCGAGGCGCAGATCCAACCGGAGGTTTCCAGTTTTATCGACTTCCTGCATGCGGTTTATGAAGACTTTGGTTTTAATGATGTGATCTATCGCCTGTCCACCCGCCCGGAGCAGCGGGTGGGCTCCGACACGGATTGGGACAGGGCCGAAAAGGCCCTGGCGGATGCCCTGAATGCCCAGAACCTGCCCTGGGAGGAGTTGCCGGGAGAGGGCGCCTTCTACGGCCCCAAAATCGAATTCTCACTCAAGGATTGCATTGGCCGGGTATGGCAACTGGGCACCATCCAGGTGGACTTCTCCATGCCGGCGCGCCTCGATGCGCAATATGTGGCCGAGGATGGCTCACGCCAGGTGCCGGTGATGTTGCACCGGGCGATACTGGGTTCCTTTGAGCGTTTTATCGGTATTTTGATCGAACATTATGAAGGCGTATTTCCCGCCTGGTTGGCTCCCACACAGGCCGTTGTGCTCAATATCACCGACAAACAGTCCGAATATGCGAAAAAAGTGGAAGATTCCTTGAAAAACAAGGGCTTTCGGGTCATTTCGGACTTGAGAAATGAAAAAATCGGCTTTAAAATCCGCGAGCACACAATTCAGAAGGTTCCGTACCTGTTAGTGGTAGGGGACAAAGAAGT
>QNFR01000061.1 GCA_003646405.1 Gammaproteobacteria bacterium | reverse complement strand
CTACCTTTCGAGACCACTTTTTTGGACTACAACCTTATGTACACCCATAAGTAACTCCAGTGAAATTGGCGAGCCCTGCACGTAATCGGACGGAGTAAACGGGTAGCCGACTACACTAGAGGCGACCGTGCACACCTCTCGCTCCGTGATACGCTGCCCTTCGTTCACATCCCCGCCTCTAAATATGCTTCAAGTGGCTGGCGCAGTTCATCGTCCAACTTGGCGATACCTGCATGTAGCGTTTTCTGAAACTTGGCTGAGGGGTGCTCGCTCGCCGCGTCCAAGGCCAGCCACAGGTCTCCCGGTGACTGATCCAGCAGGCAGGCAATCACCTGCGTGGCTTGCGCAATGTCCTTGCGACTCTTAACTCGCTCGGTGGCTCGCCTGCGTTGCGCAACCACCAGTTTATGTAGCGCGTATCGAGCAGGGTTGGGGACGTTGACTATCACGCCACTCCGGTACAACAGGACAGTCTTCTGCGTGTCTTCCAGCAGATACTCCAGAAACGCTACGGGCTGGGCGTAGGATTTGATCTCCTTTACATACTGTACATCCTTTGGCTTCCCTGCCAGCGGCGTGATTAGATCCACCCGGAAGTCCTTACCTTTAATATGGAAACTGGTCGAGGGTGAATGCGGGTTGAACATAGGCACCTCCAGCATCCCCACATCCGCACCCATTACCACATCGCGCAGCGGTTCTGAGGGGAGAGCGACCATGCATTCCTGACTCCCGGCAAAATCCACGTCCTGTGTGATGGTGGTGTCTTTACGCCAACTTACTCCCAGCATGTTGCCAAGCGCAGCAAAGGCGTACGACCCGACCAATACACCCCCGGCTTTGAACAAGCCAGCTTCAGCAACTGAATTGAGTACCCGGTAGGCTTGATAACTGACATGAAGACATCCGGCAGCGATTGCCATGGCAACTTGCTTCTGGAGCACCTCGGCATCGACCTTGCCTGCCTCCCACCGGGCTTTCTGCTGCTCGATCCGCGCCAGCAGTTCCGGCGTATCCGGGCCAAGGTAATACTGTTTCTTCGGCTTGGGCAAGGAGTGTTGCAAGTACCAATAGGTGCCGTTGCCGCGCTTGGCGGAGATAAAGCTGAAACCTTCGCCAATCACCACATCTTTGGCAATGGCATTATCCAGCACCTCGGCGTATGCCAGAGCGGCTGAGCCGGACAGTTCCGTGTATTGTTTGTCCATCATGTTGGCCTGATTGGCTCTTCAATTGTCAGCAAGTTAATAAAACGTGCTGACAATCATACAATAAGTTGTCAGCAAGATAAAATAACGTGCTGACAACCACCAGCGGGGAGTGGATCACTATGCAAGCACTAACTTCTGGAAAACTGGTAAATAGAAAGACCCCGACTGTTTCTTGATCACGTATTCAAATGATATGTGGTAAACCAAATCGACCCTCTAACTACCTAGTTTTATGATAATTATTGAAGTCACACAGTGCGCGATACCCCGAATTCTAACCCCTGTCGCGTTACCTCTGTCCATTTATCGCTCACAAAATTCAGAAACTCAGTATTGGAGTAGAAAGATATTTATGCTCTGCTCTAGCCCAAAAGGGCTCCGACCCCTTATGTCGGAACGGTGACCTCGAGGAAATGAGCACTGCCGCCCAGGGGGGCTGCTGGTTTCCAATCACTCCTACAGTATCGCCGCCGGTTGGATACCCTATGGCCAGACCGAGCCGAACAACTGGTGGTGGATCGGCGGAGATGGTGACGAGGATCCGAACTTCGGATACTACGACGCCGAGGCCCAGGCGCTGGACCAGATCGCCAACCTCGCTCCCTATTACCTCATCGTCAAGGCCGCCGGTAATGACCGCTGGGATATAGGGCCCGCGCAGGATGAGGAATACACCATTGTCGATCAGAACGGCCAGAGCCAGGGCACCTCCACGGACCTCCGCCCGGCAGACTGTGGCCAGACCGGTTATGACTGTCTGCCGGGGTCAGTGGTCGCTAAAAACATTCTCACCGTGGGCGCAGTCAATGATGTCAACGGCGGTTACCTGCCCCTGCAGGGCCCGGCCTCGGTCCAAATGACCGGCTTTAGCAGTTACGGGCCCACCGACGATGGCCGTATAAAACCGGACCTGGTAGCCAATGGCTGGCTGCTGTTATCTACCTGGGGAGAGCCCAACTACTTTGCGGTAATCGCCGGGACTTCCATGGCGGCACCCAGTGTTGCCGGGTCGTTGCTACTGGTACAGGAACATTATGAAGATATGCACGGCAGCGACGATTTTATGCGTGCTGCCACCCTCAAAGCACTGGCTATTCACTCCGCCGACGAAACCGGCGCCGCCGATGGGCCCAGTCGCGCAACCGCTGGCGGGCGATAGCGCAGGTCCGAGTAGTTGATGAGGATGGAACAGCCGTTTCCTCTGCGGCGGTGAGTGGCCAGTGGAGCAACGGTGCCAATGGTAGCGAAACACTGAATACAGATAACGGCGGGTGGGTCACGTTCACTAAGAACAACCTGAAGGCGGTTGTGAGCCGCGTCACCTTCAGTGTCAGCGGCATCACCCACGCCAGCCTCAGTTATGATGACTCCACCAATAGTGATTCCGAAGGGGACAGCGATGGCTCCAGTATTGACGTACTCAAGGACGCGCCCCCGCCGCCGGCCAATGAACCCCCGGTTGTCACCATCATAAGCCCTGATGATCAGGCGGTGTTTGCCGAAAGAACAGTTATTAGCCTGAGTGCCAGCGCGACGGATGTGGAGAATGTGGATGAAACATTGGTTATCACCTGGTATGTGAATGACGATGAGGTGGGTACCGGCACCACCCTTGATCATGACTTCGACGTAGACTCCTACACCATCAGCGCTTCGGTGACGGATTCAGGCAATGCTTCGGCCAGCGATAGCATAAGCATAACCGTCGGCGATGTGCCCTCCGCCACGGAAGCTCGGATTGCCGGCCTCGTAGATGACAGCACCGCCGGTTCGCGCCGGTGGACTGCCGTGGCCACCGTCAGTGTGGTAGACAATACCGGCCAGTTAGTTCAGGGCGCGGTTGTGTCGGGTAGCTGGAGCGCAGGTGCAAAAGGCGGCGCGTCCTGTACCACAGATGCCCTGGGTCAGTGCGACCTGAGCAAGGGCAACCTGAAGTTGAACGTGAACAGTGTCACCCTGACCATCACCGGGGTCTCGGCAGCGGGCCTGGGCTTCGATGTATCCGGGCCCTCGGTGATCGAACTGGACCCGGTCCCGGTCCCGGTCCCCTAGTAGCTATGGGTTTAGGAAGTATAAACCCCCTAATCGATAAATTTTCAACCTATAGGTGTTGGCTCCTACCGGCACTGAATCTGGATGCATGGTAATTTGGTGGCTGTTGCGCAGGATTATGGCGTGATAGAAGCAGTGGTGGCCTGGTCGAAACATCAAGAGAATACATCCACACAGGGGCGTCCAGGCTCATCACGTCGCAGCAACGCATCGATTGCCATCCCATAATCACAGTCCTCGCCATGCCAGTGTGGGATACAGCTTTTGGCGTCCACGGCGGGTGCGGCGTGACGTAGAGCATCTGTTGACGTCTCCATTGATACGTTTGGAAACTGGGGGAAGAAGCTGGATTGGAGTTTTCTGCCGGAGCACGTGGTGAACACCAGTTGCTGGCCAGCTGCCGTTTTCTCCGCTGTTATAGTGAAATGCCCCTGGTGTAACTGACGGTGATGCGCGCGAAGCGCTAATGGGCAAGTAACTGACCTGGCGGGTCTCGTCTCGTGCGGGCTAACGAAAACCCGCTTTAATTTCAGCCGCCAGGTAAAGAAATACTGCATAGGCCGGTGTAATTGAATTCAACATAAGGCAGCTACAACGGGCACATTCCACCACTGACAAATATCCAGAACGGCATATGTATTGAGTGTTTTCACCATTACGGGCATGATGCCTTACATGGACAAAATATCTCACGTTATCGTAAATCCACTCAAATCCCTGAACCTTCTTTCGCGGTCAGACATGGACGGTTTCACTACCAGTCGAGGTGATTTATTTGCATTGTTTCGTCATTGCGCCCTCGCCATCCTCAACACAGATAGCGAAAAAGATGGCCACGAAAAGACTGACGGTGACTATCAGGATTTCGACATTCGGCTGATACCCCAGTCGCGCGGCCTTAGGCTAGAGTTATTCAACGCTCCGTCCCAGTCATTTGTGGATGGCAAGATGATACGCGGTATCCAGGAGCATCTATTTTCGGCGCTACGGGACATTGTGTATACCGACTTTAAGATTACCGGGCCCCAGACTCAACCAACCAGCTCAGCGGATGCCACCGATACGGTGTTTCGCATCCTCCGCAATGCCCAGGTTGTGCGCCCCAACGAACCACCCAATATGGTGGTCTGCTGGGGAGGGCACTCCATTCCTCGCGAGGAATACGATTACGCCAAACAGGTAGGTTATGAACTCGGATTACGCGGCCTCGATATCGTGACCGGCTGTGGAATCGGAGCCATGAAGGGTCCGATGAAAGGTGCAGCGGTGGGACATGCTAAACAACAAATCAAGGACGGTCGCTATATTGGCATTAGTGAACCAGGAATCATCGCCTCTGAATCACCCAATGCTATCGTGAACGAGCTGGTTATCATGCCGGATATTGAAAAACGTCTAGAGGCGTTCGTCAGGCTTGCCCATGCCATCATAGTATTTCCAGGCGGTGTTGGAACGGTAGAGGAAATTTTGTATCTGCTGGGTATTCTCATGCACCCCGACAACGATGAGGCGATTCCTCTTATATTCGCTGGCCCTAAATCCTGCACCGAGTATTTTCAGGAGCTGGTTCAATTTCTTACCGACTGCCTGGGCGACGATGTTGAAAACTACTTTCAGGTTTTTATTGGCTCACCACATGAGGTTGGAAAAAGAATGGGAGCCGCAGTGGAAGAAGTACACGACCGTCGCAGCAGCTCAAACCAGGCTTATTACTTCAACTGGGAGCTCAATATTCCTCCCGGCCTCCAGGAGCCCTTTATTCCTACCCATGAAAAAATGGCCGCACTACATCTGGACTCGTCGGCGCCCAGGCATGAACTGGCCAGTTCCCTGCGAAGCGCTTTTTCCGGCATTGTAGCCGGTAATGTGAAGGAATTTGGTATTACGCAAGTACGAACCCACGGCCCGTATAAACTGACGGGTAACAAGAACTTTATGAGCAGTATTGATCGGCTACTGCGAGTATTGGTACGCGAAGGGCGGATGAAGTTGGGCGAAGGCGAACACGAATATCAGCCCTGCTATCAACTGACTGACTAATTGGCTATGCCACTGCGACGCCAGTATTTCCATAATCCTATTAACGAAGCGCCTATCCAGAAGATCTCGATCACAAAACTTGCAAGGTTAAATTTGAAGCAGAGACTGACGAGCAATAATGCGGCACCTACCAGATTGATCATATTGTAGCTCAAACTTTGGGGATGAGTACGCTCCAGCTGCAGCAGGTAATAAGCCAGCACCACCAGGAATGTACCCGTCAATCCTACCGCATCGATCATCCAATTTTCCATCAGAGCATAAGCCTGTTGATTTACACTTAAAACTGACCCGGGATTTACATCCAAAATTGAGCCACTCTGGTAGAAGTGGACCCCGGATTTGAGACAGTAGCATAAGTGTAAATCCTGAGGTAATTTAAGTCACCACAGGAGAAGAGTATAAGACGCAAAAGACGAAACCATTTGCCGGATTCAAAGCCAAGTTCGCGCTGGCGGCGATTAAGGGCGACAGGACACTGGCGGAGTTTGCAGAGCAATTTGACGTGCTGCCGCCGCTATCAGCACATCGCTCATCTACGCCTACGTTTACCGGGACCTGAAACGTAAGGCGCCCGATTTGGCGGACGCTAGTGTAGTGTACTTCTGGAAACACTGATATTTACCAGGAGTGGCATTCACCCCTCTGGTTTCAGCGGTGGGCAGGGTCGTGCAATGACGTGGGCGATTACCTGATATTTTTTTTGACCTGATTAAAATGCTGCGGGCCTGGTGCTCCAACCAAGTACATCGTGCATCACAGACCAGCGCGGCTTCACCGCCTTGGGATTGCGTCCCAGAATCCAGTAATCGTATACGCTTTGTAGATAGCCACTGTCTCTTTTCAGTTGCAACCATGTATTGATGAAGTGCGTGTAATCCTGCTGGGCTTTTGGCAGTGCGAACCCTACAGGTATTTTTATTTTCAGGCCCTTGGCGACAACAGAGGAATAATCGGGATACAGCATGGCCCATGCGGAGCCCGCCTCGGCCGAATAGGTAAGCGCGTCCACATCAGGATACTCCCCTTTGAAATATTTCCTCGGGCCATCTACGATTGTTAGCTCCGCATTCGGGAACATTTTTTCTATCACATACTTGTAATGGGCAGTGACTTCCAGCCCGATATGCAGGTTTTCTATCATGCGAATCTGATCAACCGAGCTGAACTCCTCTCGCCTGTTATCTTTCACCATAAACGCTACCGTCTTCTGAATATAGTGGTCGCTGAAAGACACATCCAGTGCTCGCAGCGGCGTTATCAGTCTGCCGCCAACAATTATATCAACGCGGCCATCGGACAACATTTGTGGGCCCTGCTTGATATCCTTGACATAAAAGAGTTCGATCGTGATACCCAGGTCCCAGGCCAGTTCATTCATCAGTTCCATGTCAAAGCCTACCACCAACCCCTGGTCATTGCGGAAGGCAAAGGGCAGGTTCTCTGCGGAATAGCCCACCCGAATACTGCCGCGATCACGAATAATATCGAGTCTCGGTTTGGCTTGATCCTGCGCGTTTAGCGCTAAGGGAGATTTGATAGTTTTAACCAATACCGGATCGTCAGCAAATTTCATCGATTCAAATGATTTGTCGGCTGAATATTCATAGGGAATTAGTTTTGTTAAGCCAATACCTACCAAAATCACCACACCAGCGGTAACACCGAGGTGCAAGGCAACCGCTTGCATCATTTTACGCCAGCTCAAACGATTCAATACCGCCGAGGCAACCAGCAGGGTGACCACAAATCCGTGCAGCGCCGCCAGGCCTGTGGCAAAACGTGCGGTGACCACACTACCCAGCAGGTACAGCTGGAACTGATCAGCGGGCAAGCCATAGTAATCAAGCAAGAAAGGAATGGCGACTGCCATACTGCCAAAAGCTGAAAAGGCACCCATGAATACGTACGAGGGATATTGCCCCAAACTCAGGGGGGAGCCGACATACCATGCGGAAAATAAAATAAACCCGAGCCCCAGCAAAGTCCCCGTACTTGGAAAACTATAGGCGGTAGGAACAAGCACATCAACGGTAGAGTCTGTTTCCTCACACTCCATATCATGCCTTTTTAGCAACTCTTTACAGCGCTCCGCAATCATGGGCAATACGACCAGAACCGTACCCGTCGCCAGAGCCGTGATCATTGCCTCACCGGCCACTGACATCAATTCACGGTAGGAAAAAGGCGTAGCCCAATGTACCAGCAACGGCAGCAATACAAAGCCCAGCAAAAAGGCTGCTATCAGGTAGACCCATAAAAAGACTTGCAGCCGCTCCAGCTCTTCGGGTTGCAAAGTTCCCGCGGCAGACGCCGCAATGGCGAAAATCCCCAGTGGAGCCAGTTTGGCTATGAAGGAGGCAACACCCTGCAAACCGTCACTTATATTGTCCGTCAGGTTTATCAGCGATTCCTTGTTTTTTATGGCTATTACAGCGACACCCATCAACAGCGAGAAGAGTACAACCGCCGGGACGATAGTATTCGACAATGCCGCAAAAACATTGGACGGTATATACAATGCGACAAAATCAAGCGTTACCGACTCTGTCACCATGCTGGTACTGAAGAAGCCGGCAGTTTCCCAGCTGGGGTAAGCCAGTGGCAGTAGTAGTAGCGTTATCATTACCGCCAGCCACATGAACAAAATAATTTTGACGGCCTTGATACCGATGTTAGCAGCCATGGCTGCATCCAGCCTCCCCAGACCACCGATAATGGAAACCAGCACATAGGGCAATACCGTCATCTGCAGCAGGCGAATGTAGATGGTCCCGCCAACCTTCAGAATTCCTGCCGGCTCGCCGACGAATATCCCCGTTAAAATTCCGAGAATTAACGCGATGATTACACGTTGAAAAGGACTCAGCTTGCTATACAATTTGGTCGCGACCATGGCAACTCTCTGTCTTAACGAGGATTTCAGTTGTTCAAGGGGCGCCGGGTATACTGCACGGTTCCGGCAGACTGAATATTATGGCGTCTACTTTAGCACAGCTTGCATCCGTATTGATGCACACAGGGCGATCCCCGCCTGGCATTACAATATCGCGATGTGGTAATCGACATTGTCTCCCGGGTACCACCGGATTTTACCGGGGGTGGCGAGGTCTACCTGACAAATGTGGGTGTTACGTCGCGGCGTATTTTCGATGAAATTTTTGCCGTCACAGTAGGGGCCGGATTTGTTCCGGGTAGCCGGGGAGAGCGATGATCCCTACGCTATATTGATCGATCTGAGTTATCATTTTTGACGGTGATAGCTGACTGATCGGGGTTTATACAGACAAGCGAAAAAAATGCCCGCACGATCGATCGTGCGGGCATTTTTTCAGCTTATGCAGTGGATTCCAGACTGTCTAGAATGTGCGGTGCATGCCTGCCATAATCATCCAGGCCTCAGTATCGTTGAAGTCGATATCGCTGTCGTCATTGGCGTAGATGGCACTGATGCGGGGAACCCATTTTTTCAGGCCAAACAGACCGGAAAAGTCCATACTACCGGCAATCTGGTAGCGATCGGTGTCGTTTTTATCATTGCTGGCGGCAAAGGGCGTGCGCTTGTCACCGTCCAACTTGCCATAGAGTCCTGACAAAGACAGATTGAAGCTGTCGGCCGTGTAGATATAGCCGAGCTCTATCAGGGCACCCTTTCTGGACATGGCATCACCATCCAGATCATAGTCTACATAGCCAATGGAGGGGCGGAATGTATGCCGGTCATTGGCTTTATACATATAACCCAGCGTCGTCTTATACATATCGCCATCACGTTTGAGCAGTTTACGGGCTGCGGGGTTGGAACCAAAAGCCTGCTCACCACTGCGCTCGTTGTCGACATCGATTTTCCTGACTTCAGCCATCAACTCAAAGTTGCTATTGAACATCTGGTCCCAGATGAAGCGGCCACCATTGTGGCTAATGTCGCTTTTGCCACGGTTCGAGCCAAGCTGATAGGGATCTTCGTACACTTTGGTTGCGCCATCTGCCATCAGGCCGACGAGTTGGAAGTTACCAGCATTGCCGGTATCGTGGCGGACGCCAATCTGCACCCCGGGGGTAAAGTCAGAGAAGCCACCCCCCTGGTCTGAACCGAACATGACACGCGTCTTACCACTGGAAAAAGTCCAGCCAAGATCAAATTCAGCGACGGGCATTGTGACGTTTTTGTCGTCGGGATCGCCAATATTTGACAGCTTATCATCGCTCAGGTCAACACCCATGACATCGGCCAGGAAGTTGGATTTAACTTTACCGGCTCCAGCGCCCAGGCTTACGGAACCAGAAAAACCCGGATCGCCCACAGAGGGGCTCAGGGCCATTACCGGCATGGCTATCGCGGAAATAACCAATGCGATTGCGGATTGTTTCATATTCATGTTCGGACACTCCATATGTCATTTACAAAAGAGGTTTTTTACGGACCAAACCACCTTAACTAACGGCGCGTTGGTATACAGAACTAACGACGAGTTAGTATACAGGAGAGTAGCTGCCCGTTCGTGGTAATATTTGGCAGCATGGGAGGTGAAAATCACGGTCACTTGTGGCCACTTTTTTACGCGCAGGCCGAAGACACCAATCTCTCCCATTGGCGGGACACCGTGTTGTGTTGCAAGGGCGTTGAATCGCTTCCCGATGAAGAGCAGCGGTTACTCCCATCAGATAGTAAACTTAATGCCGTTGCAGTAACATCCGCTTAGTGCAAATTTCGTCAATGTGGTTTGAGCATGGCAACCGAGAAAGTAGATATCCAGTCAGTAAAGCAGTTCAATGAACTGTACGCGGATGACCCGGAAGATAGGCAACACGAACAATCACTACTTCAGCATCTTCATCAATAAACAAATTCTGTCCATAAATCCCTGCTGCCTGGATGGCCGGACGTTCACCAGCGGCGATCCCCCAATAAATTCTGAATCGGTATCAGCGCGGCGTGCCGGAGTCAGCCCGATCCGCAGTGATCGTAGCGGCAATAATTTCACTGAGTTGATGGAGCAGTTTACTGTAGGCGGGCGCGATCTGTTCCGGTGTCGAACCACCCGGGGATAGTGGCAGCTGCAACCGGCTGAGGCGGCGCTTGACCGTCCCGGCATCGACGGGTCGGTACACCAACCACTCAGCAGTCAGCGTTGCCTCCCCGTCGTTGGCATCCATAGCTAACAAGTTAATTTTGATGCCGTAATCCGGCACCCGTTTGGGATGCCAGGGGAAATAACGTACATCCTGTGTATCGAGCAAACTTGCCAGGTTGAGCGCCAGTACGCGTTCTATGCCATCACCCAACGGTTCCGCCCAACTATCGGAACTGGCGACCTGGAGTTTATTTCCCTGCCGGTTATAAATCAGGTTACTGCGCCTGAGGTACTCGGGTATCTCGATGGGGCCAATTCCCAGTGACAGCGTGTGGCCGGAGGGGGCCCGGGATTGTTCGGCGGTCAACAGGTAATAGTTACTGCGCGGGCTACTGCCACAGCCGGCCAGCAATACCGTCAGCGACAGCACCCATGCCAGCGGCAGGATGGTTTTGTTCATTATTTGTCTCCACTCTTGCCCCGAATCAGCGATTCGGGTTGCTCTTGCAGTGTTTTGGCCAATGACTGCAACGCCACCCCGGCGCGGCTGATCTCCTGCAGGGCCTCGTTCAACCGATGCGTGGTCGCGGAATCGTACGATACCAGCCCGCCGATATCCGTCATGGCTTCCTCAAAGGCTGCAATGGCTACATTCAACGCATCCAGGTTACTCTCCACCATGCCAGAGAGCTTGGGCAACTCGGTGTTGACCACGGACATGGCGGTGGTGGTTTCATCCAGGACAGTATTGAGTTTGGGGCCACTGGCGGCCAATTGTTGTTGCAACTGATCGCTCAGTTCGGTGAGTGAATCCAGGGCGGTCTTCACTGCGGCGGGCATTGCCTGAAACTCTTCACTACGGACAACAGTGTTGATACTTGTTATGACACTTTCAAATTCGCCGGCCAGTTTCGTAATATTGATGTCCTGGAGCTTTCTGGTGATACGCTCCATGCTGGTGGGCATCGTGGGCAGTTGCATATAGGGTGAGTCTATATCCGCCAGCACAATCTCGCTGTCCGGGTGGAAATCGAGCTGGACATAAAGCAGGCCGGTCAACAGGCTCTGGGTATTGAGCTGGGCGCGCAAACCGCGCGCGATTAACGCCTCCGTAAGATCCTCGTCCTCATCCTCCCGTCCCAGCCAGTGGAGCCTGTTTTCGATGAAGTCGGCCTCCACTATCGTGATCAAATCAAGGGTTTCCGAGTCCATAATCAGTTCTATACCGGTGACCTGGCCTACCTGAACACCGCGCATAGCCATGGGGGCGCCGACATTGAGACCTTTCACCGACGTATCGAAGACCATGACCATGGTTTGTTTTTGCCCCATGCCCGCGCCCAGCAGGAACAGCGCGGTACCGATCGCAATCAGCAGGGCGCCGATCATAAAGGCGCCGATGGCGACGGTATGTGGTTTTTCACTCATGGGCTATCCTCATTGGCGGTAGCGGCGCTGCGCGTCAGGAATTGTCTCACCACGGCCTGGTCGCTGTGGTCCCGCAGATCCACCGGGTTGCCATAGCCGATCATGGTGCGGGTGATGTTGTCCAGATAGACAGAGTTAGTGGCGATATCGAATATGCTGGGCAGTTCGTGGGTCACCATTACCACGGTGGCACCTATAGACTCCTTGAGCTGTACAATCAACTCATCCAGCAGACGTGAACTGATCGGATCCAGCCCGGCGGATGGCTCATCGAAAAACAGGATCTCCGGATCCAGGGCGATGGCGCGCGCCAGGGCCGCCCGTTTGCGCATGCCACCACTGATTTCAGCGGGGTAATAATTCTGGTATCCGGCCAGACCCACCAGAGCCAGTTTATAGGCGACGATTTCTACGATCTCGGCGGAATTGTAGCGGGTATACAGCTGTAGTGGCAGGGTCACGTTTTCCGCCAGGGTCATGGCGCTGAACAAACCGCCCGACTGGTAGGTAATGCCCCAGCGTTGGCGCATGGCTTCCTTTTCACTGTCGCCGGCCCGGGTAAAACTGATTCCGCTGTAGAGGATGTCACCGATGCGGGGCGAGATCAGACCCAGCATATGTTTCAGCAGGGTACTTTTGCCACAACCACTGCCCCCCATGATGACAAAAATATCACCGTGATTAACATTGAAGCTGAGATCACGCTGGATGACAAACGAGCCGTACGCCATGGTCAGGTCACGGATTTCTATGTGTGCCTGGAGTTGCGTCCCGCCCGTGGCGTCTGCCATCAGATGCCCACCTGCTGGAAGATGATATTGATAGCGGCGTCGGCGACGATCAGGTAGACGATGGCGGTGACTACCGCCTCGG
The DNA here is from genome assembly GCA_003646405.1 of Gammaproteobacteria bacterium. Classification (GTDB taxonomy): domain Bacteria; phylum Pseudomonadota; class Gammaproteobacteria; order Pseudomonadales; family Halieaceae; genus JBALVO01. Next base: position 2,593 of record QNFR01000061.1, on the reverse strand, counting down.
TAGCGGCCTGGCCTACGGCGGCTGAACTCCTGCCGGAGTTGATGCTGGAGCGGCAACCGGCGATGGCGATGAGGATGGCGAACACCAGACTTTTTAGCAGGCCCACCGCGACATGGGTGAAGCTCAGGGCGCCCTCGCTCTGAGTGATGTACTGTACCGGGCTGATGCCCATGCCACCGGCAACAATACCGCCGCCCACGATACCCAGTAAATCTGCGTAGATAACCAACAGGGGCATCACCACGATCAACGCCAGCATGCGCGGCAGTACCAGAAATTCTATCGGAGAGATGCCCATGGTGGTGATCGCGTCTATCTCTTCATTGGTCTGCATAGTGCCTAACTGGGCCGCGTAGGCGGCACCGGTACGCCCCGCCATCACGATCGCCGTCATCAATACGCCCATCTCCCGCAGCATGCCGATAACCACCAGGTCGGCCACATAGACTTCCGCGCCGAACTGCTGCAATTGGACAGCGCCCAGGTAGGCCAGGATCATACCCACCAGTACGCTGATCAGGCTAATGATGGCAAAAGCGTCCGGGCCGGCCTGGTAGCAGAACTCCTTAAAATCGCTGAAGCGGGTATTGGCTTTGCCTGCTAACAGGCGGGACAGGGCGATGGTCACTTCACCGAGGAATCCCAATGATTCCTGCAGATTGCCAGAGACCTTGTGCAGTAGGTGCACCGGGTTGATGGATGCCAGCAAGGAGCCCCTGGATTCCACCGGGGGTTGGTGAGTCTCCACCGCGGTGGCCACCGCCAGCAGTTGTGCCACACCCTCCGGCATATCACGGGCCTCAAATGCGATACCCTCTTCCCGGCACAGATTATGGCACTGCAACAAAAAGGCCATCAGGATCGAATCCCAGTCTCCCAGGGAGGAGCCGTCTGCCATCAGTTTTGCCGGATGACGGAGCAGTAGCTCGGACTGCAGGGCGTCGAAATTACCAGAACCGTGGCCCTGCACCCAGTCACCGGAAAGTACCAAAGACGATTCCCCGTGATTGTCACCAAGCAGTTGAAAAGCAGGTGCCTGTGTGTCCATGCGAGGTCATTTGTTGATGAGACGGCCTGTAGTCTAAGGGCTAGTATGGGAGAATACTACAAATAATACCCAGGGATCATGGCGCAGCTCATTGTGGTCATTCAGGTCTTCATATCTCCTCCCAGTGTACCGCGCAGCCCACTCCACCAGTTGCTGACCTGACTTGAGGCGCGCCCTTTGGATGTGGATACATTTCTGATATTTATTCTTAATTAAACATATTCCGCTTGCTTTATCTTTTTAAATATCTATTTTTGATATAAATACGGTGTTATATGTTTTAGAGTATATATTCAATGAGTAACTTTGACAGCCTCCTCGAAGAAATTCGAAACGAGTACCAGGTAGCCAAAAGGCAAGCGAATCTCGCCGAAATGGCTCCAGGTCTAGCTCCAGCGGAAAATATCGGGGGGCTAATAAGGGAGCAAAGAAAGAAACAAGGCCTAACCCTTGCCGAGCTCTGCGACCTATCTGAAGTTTCGTATACGACACTTATAAAGCTGGAAAAAGGAAACCCCTCAGCTCGGTTAGATATTCTTAACCGAGTACTCAATGCTCTAGGGTTGAAACTATGGGTCGGATAGCAAATGTCTACTACCAGGGGCGACTAGCGGGAGAACTGGAAGAAGTTAGCAACGTAGAGTACACATTCGCTTACAGTGAAAGCTACCTGATCGACGGTGTGCCAATAAGTTTCCTGCTTCCGCTCCGGCAAGAACCCTACACCAGTGAAGAGCTTTTACCATTTTTTGATAATTTGGTTTCCGAGGGATGGCTCCAAAAGATGCAATCACAGTACCAGAATATAGATGAACATGACCGCTTTGGATTACTGGTATCTAATGGGAAAGACTTAGTAGGCGCAGTAACGGTGGAGCCCAGGGAGGCTGAGGATGGTACTGAAGAATGACTTATTGCAAAATCAGCTTAAAAAAATTAACGAAAACCACGAAGCATCCCAGGTATCGCGACGCTGACTTTAGATCGTTATTTGGCAGTCTAAAAGTAAGCCCACAACTCCCCTTCTCACGCTCTGAATTTCAACAAAGCAGCGTCAAGTACATTAAGGGCATATCGATTGCTGGTGTGCAACAAAAGCTCTCATTAAAAATTGACCCGGGCAATCGTCTAATCCCGGTAAGCGAAGGGGGAAAATATATACTCAAACCTAGCCCAGAAGAATTTCCCAATGCGGCAGAAAATGAGCATGCAGCAATGGTTACCAGTAAGTTGCTAAAAATAGAGCCGGCCGCTTGTGGGCTGGTCTCATTCTCAGATGGTGAACTTGCATACATAACTAAGAGGTTTGATCGACTTGATAATAAAGAAAAGCTACATCAAGAGGACTTAGTTCAAGGCTTCGGCATGAGCAGCAGTCGAAAATATGATGGAAGTTACGAAGCTGCAGGAAAACTAATAAATAGAATGACGAATGGTAAGATGTCAGTCGTCCTGGATTTTGTAAGAAGAGTTACTCACGCATATCTAATAGGAAACGATGATATGCACCTAAAGAATATAAGCCTTCAAAAGCTTGAGGGAAAT
>QNFR01000060.1 GCA_003646405.1 Gammaproteobacteria bacterium | reverse complement strand
GTTCGAACCCCCTAGGGGACGCCACTCATCAAGCCTCCGGTCCGCGGGAATAGCTCAGTTGGTAGAGCGCAACCTTGCCAAGGTTGAGGTCGCGAGTTCGAATCTCGTTTCCCGCTCCAATTTCTTATTGCCCTTCGTATAACTTGATCGACAGGCTGTTAATACAATAGCGCAAGCCGGTAGGCTGTGGTCCATCTTCAAATACATGCCCCAGGTGCGCTCCACACTTCTTACACATCACCTCTGTACGGGTCATGCCAGTGCTGTCATCGCGCGCTTCCAGAATGACCTCCGCTGCGGCGGGCTGGAAAAAACTGGGCCAACCGCAGCCAGCATCAAACTTGCTGTTCGAAAAAAATAGTGGCTCACCACAACAACGGCAGTTGTACACACCGTCTTTGGTGCAGTCCCAGTACTCGCCGGTAAAAGGCCGTTCGGTGCCCTTTTCACGGCATACATGAAACTCTTGCGGGGTTAGTTTGTCGCGCCAGCTTTCGTCGTTTTGCATTGTATCCCTCTCGTAAAGTCTTTTTCTGGCCCGGTTACATAGTGCTGACACGGTAGAGTATGTGGTCGTCGTAGCCGGTGATGACGGAGTGGTATCCGCTCAGTTCCAGATCCAGCTGCGGGTCGTTGGTATCCACTAACAGGGGGCGCCCCTCCAGGGTCGAAATTTTGGATTTCGCGGCGACGATGGTGATGTTGTCTAAACCAACTGCGCGGATAACGGCGGGAGAAAACTGCTGGTTGCCGCGGCCAAATACATGGCCCTGACCACCAATGACAGTGACCACAATGGCCGCGCCACCTTCCGCATCCGTCAACACCTGCAGCAGGGCGCTCTCGTCGGCATCACCGGCCAGCAGCACACCGTCGCGAATAGCGTCCACACCCAACAGGGTATTGGGTAAATCCAGCTCTTCCATGATCGCTGCAGTGGTTGAACCGGGCCCGATCAAATAGGTCCGCCCCTGTTCCATTTCCTCCACCAGCCAGGCGGCGATGTCGGCAGCCACCAGGTCGTGGCTCTCCCTGCCGCCGACTTTGGTGTGTTGCAGGTAGCGTCCCTCACCGGGCACGAGCATCTCGCCGTAAAAGCGGCTGCGTACCACATCATGCCGAAAGGCCTCCTCGTCTATATCGCGCACTTCCTGGGCCTTGAGTCCGACCAGACCACCTCTGGCCAGTTGCAGCAGCAACTCGCCGGCGGCTTCCGGGGAGACGGCAAATACCCCGGAGTGCATTTTCACCCCGGCGGGAATGCCCAACACCGGGCACTGCAGCCCGACCACGTCGTAAATGTCGCGTGCCGTACCATCCCCCCCACCAAAAACAATGATGTCCACAGCAGCTGCAATCAGGCTCTTTGCGGCGAGACGGGTGTCCTCGGCTGAAGTAAGCCCTGTGGCCTCGTTATCGAGGGCCTCAGGAGGCACCTCACAGGACAAGCCCAGGTTGTGCAGCATGTGCTCTCCCATATCGCCCGACCAGCAGGTGAAGCGCAGCGCAGCGTCTTCCTCTGTCAATACGCGCAGGGCGCGTTCCACCCTATCCATGGCGCGGGTGCGCTGTTCTGGTGAAAACGTCGCCGCTAATTCACGCAGTTCCTCGCCATCACTGCCTTTCAGTGCGAGGCTGCCACCCAGGCCCGCCAAAGGATTCACAATCAGGCCGATATGCAATATGGCACTCATGATCCGCTCCCAATCACCACTGGCACGCAGCCAAGCCCCCGCACCAGTTCAATATCCCGCGGGGACTGGAAGTTTCCGTACACCGTGCTGCCGAGTAACTCTCGCCGCTCTCGGTATTGCTTGCGCAATAAATCAAAGTTCACGCCGGCCTGAGCGATGTCCCGCCCCAGGATGGCGCTGCGCAACAGCACGTCATCGCGCCTTATGTCATAGCGCGCCTTGAGCAGGTACCGCACGAGGGCCGCTCCCGCCAGCGTATCCGGGACCGTCAGCGCTTCTGGCTCTCCTGCGGGGCTGCCCCGATATGGCAAGGCCAGACCCAGTTGTAATGCGGCGGCATCACACAGCATGCGTGTGGCCAGCAGCTTCCCATCCAGGCTATAACCGGCAATATGGGCGGAGCCCAGCGTCACCTGATCCAGCAGCGCATGGTATATCAGTGGCTCGCCCTCCCACACATCAAGCACAGTGACCGGCCCCCGCCCTGTCTCCAGCAAAGCCAGCGTGGCCAGGTTATCCACCACGGGTCCACGGCTGGCGTTAATCAACAGGCCATCGGGCCGCAGGCAGGCTAACTCGGCGTCCGCCAACAGATGGAAACTGGGCCAGGGTTGCTCACTGGTCAACTCGCAATGCAGGGTAACAACATCACAGGCAAGAACCCGGGCCAGGCACGCCGGGTTGCTGATTGCTGTTTCATCAAGCCAGGGATCGTAAACCCGATATTGGATACCCAGCGCCCGCAGCCGCGCGGCCATGGTACTGCCGATCACGCCGTAACCAACTATGCCAACAATGCCCTCTGCAAGCAGCTGCTCCAGCTTGTCTGTCACTTCAGCGATAGCAGCCAGCACATACTCCACCACCGAATTGGCATTGGAGCCCGGCGCATGAGCAAAGCCTATGCCCCGTTGACGCAGGTAGTCCTGATCTATGTGATCCACGCCACTGGTGGCAGTGCCTACAAACTTTACGGACGTATCGTGCAGCAGCGCCTCATTGACCTGTGTGACCGAGCGCACCAACAATACATCTACCCCTTCCAACTGTGATCGTTGCAGCCTACGACCGGCAACACGCCGCACGGTGGCGCCGGCACCGAAATAATGCGCTACGGCGGGAATATTCTCATCGGCCAGGATACAGATGCTCACCAGCGCACCAACCGTCGGCCCGGACTGGCCAGGTAACCCTCATCCTCATAGCGGCTGCCACCGCTACAGGGCACCTTGAATCGTAAAGAAAGCATCAATTAAGCTCTGCCAGATCGAAATGCAGCTCCCGGGGGCTGGCCGGAGTATCGAATTCACGACACAGGCTGTGAAAAAATTCTTCTGCCCGTCCCGGCAGGCCCTCTCGCTGCCAGCCCAGAGCCTGTTCGTATACCTCTCGGGGAAAATCTGACATAGCCAGCACTTCCCCCGACACACGTTCCATGTTGTCTACACTCACCCGAAAGCGATACCCACTGGCTTTAGCGAAATACCATTCCAGTGCCTGGGGCTTACTCTCGACAGCCTCAAAGGCCTGTTGCCTGGCGTCGTTGCGACCATCCGGTACATACCAGTAACCAAAATCCACCCGCTGACGGCGCGCGGCACCGGCAATACACCAGTGCGCGACCTCATGCAGGGCACTGGCAAAATAGTCCGCCCGGTAATACAGCACATGCCAGCCCCCCTCTTGCAGCGCTGGCTGATACAGGGGTTCATCTGCCCCACCCTGGAGCCGGGTGTGCAGTTTAGCGGCGAAACAATCGGCAAATACCCGCTCCAGGCGCTCGCTGCGAAAGCCATTGTTCAATGGCGCTGTCATATTGACCGGCGCGCCCATTACCCGTTCCCCTGCTTGCGTAGCAGGTAGCGGTAATTACCATCAAATTCGGCCTGCTCCAGCAGGTCGTGGCCGAGGAAGGTGCAGAATCTGGGAATATCACGTTCGGTAGATGGATCCGTGGCCAGGACTTGCAGGGTATCTCCCACAGCAATATCGCGAATCTTATTATGTAGCAGCATCACCGGCTCCGGGCAAAACAAGCCGGTAGCATCCAGGATATGGTCGGGTTTGATAGACATAAGGAGATAATATCAGTTGTTCAGCAGTGTCGCCGCCTGCTCCGCGGACACCAGGTCCCACTGTTCGCTGTCTGCGTCGTAGAGTATTTGCAACTCACCCTTTGCCAACTGCGCATGCAGAGCCGTCGTTTTTTGTACCAGGGTAACTTCGCACTCGCCATAATCAGTACCATCCCGGCTTGCGAACTCTTCCAGCAGGGCCTGTAAAATATCGCCCTGTAAGCGCCGCAGGGGCACCGCAACAAACTCGGCCATCGTCTGACACTGCTCCTTCTGAAATAGATGAATGCAGGGTAATATAAGGCCTGTGCCTGTGAATGTGGAGTCAAATTGGTGGAAACTTCCTACATCGTTACCTTCATCGGTGATGACCGCCCGGGACTGGTGGAACAGTTGTCCATCGTCATTGAAAGTAACCGTGGTAATTGGCTCGAAAGCCGCCTGTCACAGCTGGGTGGCAAGTTCACCGGGTTAATTCTGGTATCACTGCCAGGCGATAACGGCGCCACGCTGGAAGCGGACCTCAAAGCCTTATCATCCAGTGGCCTGAGCGTTCGCGTAACGCCGACCAGTAGTCCAGCGGCCGCCGTTGCCGGGCGCGACATCACCCTCACAGTGATCGGTCCCGACCGGCTGGGTATTGTGCGTGAAATTTCCCGCGCCCTGACAGAGCGACAGATCAATGTGGTGGAAATGGACAGTAGCGTGCACAGTGCGCCCATGAGCGCCGAAATGATATTCAGTGCCCGGATTGATGCCCAGATTCCACAGGACACAGATATAGACGACTTGTCCGACACACTGGACGAGATTGCCAATCATATGACGTTGGAGATCGACCTGGAGTAAGCAGGCTGTATGGTACGACCCTAATCATCGCCGTGCCGCAACAACTTGCGCAACCCAACCCAGAGCAGTGTTACCACTGCGGCGCAGATTATAACCAGCACTGCGATCAGCACCGTGCCCAGGAATAGTTCTGTCATTTCCTGTTGTGAAATGCCGAATTGATCAATGACCACCCAGATCAGGGAAGCCATGGCCAACACAGCCAATACGATAGTGCGGTAGAAGCGCCGACTCGCTCTGCTCACGGTTGCTGAGCTGCGTTTATGGCGATTCACTATCCGGTGCGGAGGCCGGCAGAACCGGGGTATCGCATTGCACGTCCATGTTCTGGGCGCGCTGGCGCAATACGTGATCCATCAGCACGATAGCCAGCATCGCCTCGGTGATGGGTGTGGCGCGAATGCCAACACAGGGGTCATGGCGACCGTGAGTGACGAGCTCCATCGCCTTGCCGGAGGTATCGATAGTAGCGCCAGGCAAGCGGATACTGGATGTCGGTTTGAGTGCAATACTCACCGTAATATCCTGCCCGCTGGAAATACCGCCCAGCACGCCACCCGCGTTATTGCCGACAAATCCCTCAGGCGTAAGCAGGTCCCGGTGCTCACTGCCGTGGTGCTCAACCGAGGCGAAGCCCGCCCCAATCTCCACACCCTTCACCGCGTTGATGCCCATCATGGCACTGGCGATGTCCGCATCGAGCCGATCGAATACCGGCTCACCCAGCCCCGGCATAACACCGCTGGCAACGACATTGATCCTCGCCCCGATAGAGTCACCGCGCTTGCTGAGGTCGCTCATAAACGCCTCCATCTCCGGCACCCGGGCCGCATCCGGACAGAAAAATGGATTGGTCTCTACCACACTCCAATCCACGGTTTGTGCCACTATCGGGCCCAACTGGGCGAGATATCCACGAATTTCGATACCGTAGCGTTTGGCCAGGTATTTCTTGGCAATAGCACCGGCGGCAACGCGCATCGCGGTCTCCCGGGCGGAAGAACGCCCACCACCGCGATAATCGCGAAAGCCGTATTTCTGATTGTAGCTATAGTCCGCGTGAGCCGGACGGAAGGTGTCCTTGATATTGGAATAGTCTTTGGAGCGCTGGTCTGTATTTTCGATCATCAAACCAATGGATGTGCCGGTAGTAACGCCCTCGAACACTCCGGACAGAATACGCACCTCGTCCGCCTCCCGGCGCTGGGTGGTAAAACGGGAGGTCCCCGGTTTGCGCCTGTCCAGATCGCCCTGCATGTCGGAGGCGTGCAATTCCAGGCCGGGGGGACAACCATCCACAATACAGCCCAGCGCGGGGCCGTGGCTCTCGCCAAAGCTGGTCACTGTAAATAACTTCCCGATTGTGTTGCCCGCCATGATGCTCTCTTACCCTGTGACTGTACGTTGTGAATAGACGCTGTACTTCAAACCCGCACATTATAGAGGGCCAGGCGATTCCAGTACAGCGCGGAACTAGACACTTCAGTACGTTTAACCTGCTGTTTTAACGGGATTTTCTTACGATCAGCACCAGCAGATCCGCTTGTCCTATCGGAAAGATACAGCTGGTTAGCCTGTCAACTCCCCGGCGCTGAGTGCGAATACACCATGCCCACCGCGCTCAAACTCCAGCCAGGTGAAGGGTAGCTTGGGATAGGCCTCCTCCAACGCCGCCCAGCTATTGCCCACCTCGACTACCAGCAGGCCCGTATCATTGAGGAAGTTTGCCGCTCCTGCCAGTATGGCGTGGGTCAGGTCAAGGCCATCGGGGCCTGAGCCCAGGGCCAGTTCGGGCTCGTGGAGAAACTCCGCGGGCATAGCGGCCAGGTCAGCCGCGTCGACATAGGGTGGGTTGCTGAGGATAATGTCATAGCTGACATCCTCCAGGGCCTCAAACAGGTTCGACTGCAGCACGCGAACGCGACTGCCCAGATCCAGCAGCGCGACATTTTCCCTGGCCAGGTCCAGTGCCGCTGGATCGATGTCCAGCAAGTCGACCTCCACCCCGGAAAAATAGTGGGCGGTGGCAAGACCAATACAACCTCCCCCGCAACACAAATCGAGTACGCGGCGAGGCTCGGGGCCGTTGTACCAGGGCTGGAAGTCGTGCAGGATCAATTCAGCAATAGGCGAGCGGGGAATAATAGCCCGCTGATCACAGCGGAACTCCAGCCCGGCGAACCAGGCCCGCCCCAGCAGATAGGGCAAGGGCAGGTGCTCTGTGATACGACGCTGTAGCAGTTCCTGCAGTCGAGCAAAGGCTTCATCATTCAGCGGATGTGGCAGTACCCCATTATCAGAATCCTGTGGCAAATCAGCTACCGACAAGACCAGTTGCACTGCTTCATCCCAGGGATTATCTGTGCCGTGACCGAAAAATACATCACTCTTTTCCAGCGTTTCACTACAGTACTGCAGGGCCTGCCCTACCGTCGCCGGATGTTGCGTGAAACTGCCTTTGTTATCCATAGCACAAGTGTACCTCATCATACGAGACCATCTATACGCCAGGACGTCTTGAAGCCAGACGATCGTGTCACCCCAGACCCAGAACCGTTTGCGGTGCTATCGGCGGATTGTTATTATCGCTACCCCGTGGGTCGCCGATGGCCCCCTGTGTTATTGCCAATACGGAGCGAGTCCTGTGGAAGAGAACTGGGCAAAAATCATTGAGTCAATAGGCGAAGATCTGGAACGGCCGGGTTTAGTCGATACACCCAGGCGCGCCGCTAAAGCCTTTGCGTTTCTTACAGGAGGCTACCAACAGTCCGTGGAAGATGTGGTGAACGATGCGCTGTTTCCTTCTGACTCCAGTGAAATGATTCTGGTGCAGGACGTGGAACTATACTCTCTGTGCGAACACCATATATTACCCTTTATTGGCAAGTGTCACGTAGCCTACATCCCCACAGGCAAGGTATTGGGCTTGTCCAAAGTCGCCCGAATCGTGGATTTATTTGCCCGCCGCCTGCAGATACAGGAGTCCCTGACATCGCAGATCGCGGAAACTATTATGGAAGTGACAGATGCTCAGGGTGTGGGCGTGATTATTGAAGCCCAGCACATGTGCATGATGATGCGCGGCGTGGAGAAGCAAAATTCATTAATGAAAACGTCAGCGATGTTGGGCACTTTTCGCAGCGAACAGAAAACTCGTGATGAGTTTCTCGCGCTATTACAGATGAAGCGTTAGTGTAGAGGACACTACACTAGTCCTCGTCAGCGATACGCAGCAAATCCACATGCAAATACTGCCGGTCGGCGGTACGGGCTGATGCATAGACAGCCATTCGATAGCCGGCATCATCGACTTGCAGTGCATAGACCCGGTAGCGCTGTAAGTCTTCCCTGCCATAGAGCACCCGCTGATGGAATACACGATTGGCCCACTGCACGCCCTGGCCACAGGCGCGGGCATCACAGGAAAATAGTAAACTTGTACCGGCCTGCTCTTCCAGTGTGGCGACCAACCTGCCCATAACCTCTATAGACGTAAAACCATCCACGATTTGCCAGGTACGGCGTGACAGCGCCCCACTCTGGCGTTCACTGTTTTTAAATTTCCAGGCACCGCTCACTTTTTGCATGGCGCCCAGGCCAATTTCGTGATCCCTGACCTCCTCTTCGGAATGAGCAACCTGCTGGGCATGGGGATAATCGTTCAGACGCTGCAGCAACTCCTCCGGAGTGGCCGCCACAACTGCGGTACAGGCCAACAGCAAGACCAGCGAAACAAACGCTGCCCTGCAGGAAACCCTATGGTCTATAAGCGTTGACTTCATGTCGCTTCGCGTCCTTCCCGTCCCTGTAAAAAATCTACTATGCGCTGTGCCACCATGGCAACGCAAGGCTCCATGTGAAAATGATGGCCACCGGCTACTTGTCCCACGGTGAGATTACCGTGTCTCCAGATGGTTACTATCATCTAGTCACACTCGCACATGTTGAGCAAGTCTTATAGTGGCGACAGCAGCGCGCGAGGCAGTATACGCTCATAAAAAAACGGGCCAGTAAGCCCGCTTTTCAATGGGATCCACCTCGCAAAATCAGCTCTTACTCATCTCCAGCAGCAGCTTGTTCAGGCGTGACACATAGCCAGCCGGATCGTCGAGTTGACCTCCCTCTGCCAGATTGGCCTGGTCGAAAACGATATTGGCCAGGTCGGCAAAGCGATCTTCATCCACTTCCTGGTCCAACATCTGTGCCAGGGGATGCCCTGGATTAACCTCCAGGGTCGGTTTGCTCTCTGGTACTTCCTGACCGGCAGCTTCCATAATGCGGCGCATCTGGGCGCCCATATCAAAATCACCTACTACCAGGCAGGCGGCGGAATCTGTAAGACGGTTAGTGGCGCGTACTTCGCTGACCTTGGCTTCGAGAACCTTGCCCATGCGCTCCACCAGCGCTTCAGATTCTTTAGCGATCTTCTCCTGCTCGACCTTGTCTTCCTCAGAATCACTGGCCAGATCAAGGGCTCCGCGAGCCACATCCTGGAACTGCTTGCCATCGAATTCCTGCAGGTGATTTATCAGCCAATCATCTACCCGATCCGACAGTAACAGGACTTCGATACCTTTTTTGCGGAACACTTCCAGGTGCGGACTGTTTTTCGCCGTATTAAAATTTTCCGCAACCACGTAGAAAATTTTGTCCTGCTTTTCATCCATGCGAGACACATAGACTTCCAGCGATTGGTCTTGCTCTTCCTTGTCTGTGTGGGTCGTGGCAAAGCGCAGCAACTTGGCGATCTTCTCCTTGTTCGCCGTGTCCTCAGCCGGGCCTTCTTTCATTACCTGACCGAACTCTTTCCAGAAAGCGGCATATTCATCGCCTTCAGCTTTGGCCATTTTTCCCAGCATATCCAGCACGCGCTTGGTCAGCGCACTGCGCATGGAATCAACAGCGGGATCCTGCTGCAGAATTTCACGGGAAACATTCAGGGACAGGTCATTGGAATCCACCACACCTTTTACAAAACGCAGGTACATGGGCAGGAACTGTTCCGCCTCGTCCATAATAAACGTACGCTGCACATACAACTTGAGCCCCCGGGACATCTCTCGGTTCCACATATCAAAGGGGGCTTTTTTCGGCAGGTATAACAGGCTGGTATATTCCAGCTTGCCCTCGACCTTATTGTGACTCCATGTCACAGGATCTTCAAAATCGTGCGAGACGTGCTTGTAGAACTCCTGGTACTCCTCGTCATTGACTTCGGTGCGACTGCGCGTCCACAAGGCTGTCGCCTCGTTAATTGCCTCGTACTCGACCTCGGGATTCTCCGGCGCTTCCTCGCCTTCCACCGGGGGCGCCGGTGGTTTGGCCATCATCACCGGCACGGAGATATGGTCGGAGTATTTTTTAATCACACTGCGCACGCGCCAGTCATCGGCGAACTCTTCACAGTCTTTCTTCAGGAACAGGGTGACATTGGTACCCCGGACATCCTTACTTTTGCCCTCGATAGAAAATTCAGCCTCACCGTGTGATTCCCACAAAACACCTTCATCGGCGGACTCGCCAGCCTTACGTGTGTGTACCTCGACCCGTTCGGCGACAATAAAAGACGAGTAGAAGCCCACACCAAACTGGCCGATCAACTGCGAATCTTTCTGCTCATCACCACTCAGTGTTTCCAGAAAAGCCGCGGTCCCTGATTTAGCAATCGTGCCGAGATGCTCGATCACCTCGCTGCGGTTCATACCAATACCGTTATCACTGATGGTGACGGTATTGGCCTCTTTGTCCACATCCACTTGAATCTGGTAATCACTCTGCCCTTCCAGCAGGCTGTCATCGGCCAGGGAAGCAAACCGCAACTTGTCGATCGCGTCACTGGCGTTGGAGATCAGCTCGCGCAGAAAAATTTCTCTGTTGCTGTACAGGGAATGAATCATCAGGTGCAGCAGTTGCTTGGCTTCGGTCTGGAAACCCATTGTCTCTTTGCTTACTTCAGCGGTCATAGTAGCCTCGGTTGTTAACATATTGATTTAAAAGAATTTAATTCTGAGGGTACATATGGGGTCACGGGGGGTGATTTTCAAGAGTCTGCGCGGGATATTAATTGAATCGCCTGTAACTATGCCCAGTACTAGCCTATGAAAATTCTTGCAGGCCCGCTCCAGCCCATTGAAATACGGCTTGAAAGGCGATCAGCGTGGGGAAAATGTTCATTTGTTTGAGTCGGTGCCATTCGAGTCGCCACGAGTACGGAGCCTGGCCTTCGGATCTCCTCTGACAGGGGGTTACTTCATGGTTGCAGATCGGCTATCAGGCCAGATCGTGGCTACAACTCAAACTCAAACTCGATATCAAATACCCTCTACCAGAAATAAAAAAAGGCCCATCAATCGATGAGCCTTTTCGAAGTACAGTCGGAAAAGATTACCAGCCAGTAATCTCCGCCAGCCCCGTCCCGATATCGGCAAGACTGCGAACCGTCTTCACACCGGCATCTTCCAGAGCCGCGAACTTCTCGTCAGCAGTACCCTTGCCGCCAGAGATGATCGCGCCCGCGTGACCCATGCGCTTGCCTTTCGGTGCGGTAACACCGGCAATATAGGATACAACAGGCTTGCTCACGTTGGCCTTGATATAAGCTGCCGCTTCTTCCTCAGCAGTGCCACCAATTTCACCGATCATCACAATTGCTTCAGTGGCGGGGTCTTTTTCAAACAACTCCAGGATATCGATAAAGTTGGAACCCGGAATCGGGTCACCGCCTATACCGACGCAGGTGGACTGACCATAACCCGCATCAGTAGTCTGCTTGACCGCTTCATAAGTCAGCGTACCAGAGCGCGATATGATGCCCACTTTGCCAGGCAGATGAATATGGCCAGGCATAATACCGATTTTGCACTCACCCGGAGTAATGACGCCCGGGCAGTTTGGCCCGACCAGACGCACACCCAGTTCGTCGCATTTCACCTTGGCTTCCAGCATATCCAGGGTGGGAATACCCTCAGTGATGCACACGATCAGTTTGATGCCGCCGTTGGCCGCTTCAAGAATCGAGTCCTTACAGAATGGAGCCGGAACATAGATAACCGATGCATCGGCACCAGTGGCTTCCACCGCTTCGGATACCGTGTTGAATACCGGCAACTCCAGATGTTCCTGGCCGCCTTTGCCCGGGGTGACGCCGCCGACCATTTGCGTGCCGTATTCAATGGCCTGCTCAGAGTGAAAAGTACCCTGGGAGCCGGTAAAGCCCTGGCAGATAACCCGGGTGTTTTTGTCGATTAAAATGCTCATTACGCTGCACCTCCCGCTGCTTTCACTGCCTGCTGGGCAGCGTCTGTAAGGCTGGTGGCAGCAATAATGTTCAACCCGCTGTCAGCCAATACTTTCCTGCCCAGTTCTGCGTTGTTGCCTTCCAGGCGCACAACCACCGGGACTTCCACACCAATTTCTTCCACTGCACCGATCACACCCTCGGCGATCAGGTCGCAGCGTACAATACCCCCGAAGATGTTGATTAACACGGCCTTCACCTTCTCGTCGGACAGGATAATCTTGAAGGCCTCGGAAACACGTTCCTTGGTCGCTCCACCCCCAACATCCAGGAAGTTCGCCGGGAAACCGCCGTGCAGCGCCACGATATCCATGGTGCCCATGGCCAGACCCGCGCCATTCACCATACAGCCTATGCTGCCGTCCAGGGCGACATAGTTCAGTTCCCACTGGGCCGCGTGAGCTTCACGTATGTCATCCTGGGAGGGGTCGTGCATGTCGCGCAATTCTCTCTGACGGTACAGGGCATTGCCATCCACGCCGATTTTAGCGTCCAGGCAGTGCAGGTTGCCTGCGTCGGTGATAACCAGTGGGTTGATTTCGATCAGCGCCAGATCCTTGTCAACGAACAGTTGGGCCAGACCCATAAAGATCTTTACGAACTGCTTGATCTGCTCGCCTTTCAGGCCGAGATTGAAAGCCAGTTCACGGCCCTGGTAGGGCTGGGCACCGACCAGTGGGTCGATAGTGGCGCGCAAAATTTTCTCCGGCGTCTCTTCCGCTACTTTTTCGATTTCCACACCGCCTTCAGTGGAAGCCATAAAAACGATGCGACGGGAGGAACGATCCACCACCGCGCCGAGATACAATTCCTCGGCGATATCGGTACAGGTTTCAACCAGGATCTTGGAGACCGGCTGACCGTTTTCGTCAGTCTGGTAAGTCACCATGTTCTCGCCCAACCACTGCTTCGCAAATGCAATGATTTCGTCTTTGCTCTTTACCAGCTTTACGCCGCCGGCCTTGCCACGCCCACCGGCGTGTACCTGGGCTTTTACCACCCACGTATCTCCACCGATTAAATCCGCCGCTTCTGCTGCCGCTTTGGGGGTGTCTACCGCGTAGCCTTTGGATACCGGCAGTCCGTATTCGGCAAACAGGTGTTTGCCCTGATACTCATGAAGGTTCATGCTCTATCCCGCTCTGTTGCTGCTTTCATTAATTAAGGCTACCCGGTACTTACAGCTGTACAGCTGTGTCGAATAACCGCTGTGAGCCCGTATGCGTCGGCGATTTTTTTGTTGTACGCACCCGGACAAATTCTATTTACGTTTCTTGCGATTGGCGATATGGATGGCGTGGCCATCCACCGCCAGCGCCGCTTCGTGTACTGCCTCCGACAATGTCGGATGAGCGAACACGGTCAACGCCAAATCTTCCGCACTGGAACCAAATTCCATGGCGATGACGACCTCCTGCACCAGATCAGCGGCCCCAGGGCCAACAATATGACAGCCCAGTATTCTGTCCGTCTCGGCGTGGGCTATCAACTTGACCATACCCTCTGCTTCACTGGATGCGAGAGCCCTGCCACTGGCGGCAAAAGGAAAAATTCCAACTTTGTAATCGATACCGTTTGCTTTCAATGCCTGTTCGGTTTGGCCCACCCCCGCGACTTCCGGATGGGTGTAAATAACCCCGGGGATATAATCATAATTCATTTGGGCCTGCTTGCCGGCGATTCGCTCAGCCACCATAACACCCTCTTCCGAACCCTTGTGTGCCAACATCGGGCCGCGCACTATATCACCGATGGCGTACACATGCGGCGCTTCGGTTTCACAGAAGTCATTGACATAAATATAACCGCGTTCATCCAGGGTCAGGCCGCTATCGGTTGTAAATAACTCTTCAGAGCGTGGCCTGCGTCCAACCGCTACAATTAGTTTATCGAAGGTTTCTACATGCTCACTACCAGCGCTACTATATGATACTTCCACGGCCCCGTCCTTGACTTCGGCGTTGGTGACACGTGCGCCCAGGCGAATATCCAACCCCTGTTTTTTGAGTATTTTGGCGGCTTCCTTTGCTATTTGCGCATCCACCAGGGGCAGGAATTCTTCCAGGGCCTCCAGCATAACCACGTCTGATCCCAGGCGCCCCCAGACACTGCCCAGTTCCAGACCGATTACCCCGGCGCCAATAATGCCCAGCCGCCCGGGTACTTCTGTCAAGTCCAGCGCGCCGGTAGAATCGATAATGTACTCGTTGTCCAGCGGTGCTGGTGGAATGTGCACAGGAACCGAGCCCGCGGCAACGATAATATTGGCCGCTTCAATGATCTGTACATTGCCATCCTTGTCGGTGACCTCCACCTTGGCGCCGGCAATCACCTTGCCTGTGCCCGAGATGGCGGTAACGCCATTGTGCTGGAACAGTCCGGCGATTCCGCCGGTTAACTGTTTAACGATGTTGTCTTTGCGGGCAATCATGGCGGGTACATTTATCGTTGCCGCCTCCACCGATATACCGTGAACACCCAGGTGATCTCGCGCCTCGGCAAACTTGTAACTGCTATCCAATAGCGCCTTTGAGGGGATGCAGCCAACATTAAGGCAGGTACCGCCAAGTAATATTTTGCCCTTGTCGTCCAGCCACTGCTCGACACAGGCGGTATTCAGGCCCAACTGGGCGGCTTTAATCGCTGCGACGTAACCGGCAGGCCCCGCGCCAATTATTACAACATCATATTTTTCAGACATGTTTTTTCCTAATTTAGTCATTTCACAGTGGCGTCAACCACTTGATGCTGAAGCCGCTTACAATGCTTTATAACCGTTTTAAAGCCAACTTATAACCAGTTTATAACCAACTTATAACTGCAGCAGGATACGCGCCGGGTCTTCGATCAGATCCTTGATAGCCACCAGGAACTGCACCGCGGTCTTACCATCGATAATGCGGTGGTCGTAGGACAGCGCCAGGTACATCATAGGCAGTATCACCAACTCGCCGTTCACCGCCATCGGCCGCTCCTGAATTTTGTGCATACCCAGGATGCCGGTCTGCGGCGGATTGAGTATGGGAGTGGACAACAGTGAGCCGAATACACCGCCATTAGTGACCGTAAAAGTGCCGCCGGTCATATCCTCGATGGTCAGTTTATTAGCCCGGGCACGCAGCCCGAGATCCTTGA
Source organism: Gammaproteobacteria bacterium (assembly GCA_003646405.1). Classification (GTDB taxonomy): domain Bacteria; phylum Pseudomonadota; class Gammaproteobacteria; order Pseudomonadales; family Halieaceae; genus JBALVO01. The sequence continues at coordinate 233 of QNFR01000060.1, read as the reverse complement.
GCGCCGCCTCGACATCCGCCAGGCTCATAAAATCCGCATCACGCATAACCGGCACGACCAGGCCACCCTCGGTGGATACGGCCACCCCGATATCCTGATAGCCGTGATAGACGATATCGCTACCGTCTATCGATGCGTTCACCGCGGGGAAACGCTTCAGGGCCTCACAGGCGGCCTTGACGAAAAAACCCATAAAACCCAAACGGGTGCCGTTGTGAACCTTCTCAAACTGC
>QNFR01000059.1 GCA_003646405.1 Gammaproteobacteria bacterium | reverse complement strand
TCAATTTCGTTAAATAGCACACTATTCGCCTCAATCGACCGCAAAAACTGACTGATTTCTTCTTCCCCTCGCTACGGACGGTTAAGTCCGACAGACCCCTAGTGAAACTTAATATTTTTAGATAATGATTTGTGCAACAAATAGGCCGGCCTAAAATACCGTTTTGTTCCAAATTGGGAAAATCGCCAATGACCAGCATGCCGAAAAACCAGCCACAACTGACTCGAGAGCAATTGGAAGCGCACTGGATGCCCTACACCGGCAACCGCCAGTTCAAGGACGATCCGCGCATAATCGTGGCCGCGGAAGGTGTGCACCTGATTGACGACAAGGGGCGCAGGGTACTGGATGGCCTGTCCGGGCTGTGGTGTACCGGTGCCGGCCACAATCGGCGGGAGATTACCGAGGCCGTCTACCGGCAGATGCAAACCCTGGATTATTCCCCCGCCTTCCAGTTTGGCCACCCGGGTTCTTTCGAATTGGCCAATAAGGTTGTGGCTTTGATGCCCGAGGGGCTGGACTATGTGTTCTTTACCAACTCCGGTTCCGAGTGCACCGACACTTCCCTGAAAATGGCCCGGGCCTACTGGCGCCAGAAGGGGCAGCCCGCCAAGACCAAGCTCATCGGGCGCGCCAAGGCTTATCACGGCGTTAACTTTGGCGGTATTTCTGTCGGCGGTATCGGTCCTAATCGTAAACTCTTCGGCCAGGCGGTGGATGCCGACCACATCGGCCATACACTGCTGCCGGACAACGCTTTCACCCGGGGCATGCCATGCCATGGCCGGCATTTGGCGGATGAACTGACCGAGCGGATCGCCCTGCATGACGCCTCAAATATTGCCGCTGTAATCGTTGAACCGATGGCCGGATCCGGCGGGGTCATCCCGCCGCCTACAGGGTATTTACAACGCCTGCGGGATATTTGCACCGCCAACGATATTCTGCTGATTTTCGATGAAGTAATCACCGCTTTCGGCCGCTGTGGCGCTATGACCGGCGCCGATGCCTTCGGTGTGGTGCCCGATATTATCAATGTGGCCAAACAGCTCACCAATGGCGCCATACCCATGGGGGCGGTGATCGCGACGAGCGAAATCTACCAGACCTTTATGGCGCAGGGCGGCCCCGACTACATGCTGGAGTTCCCTCACGGCTATACCTATTCTGCTCACCCAGTAGCCTGCGCCGCCGGTATTGCGGCACTGGATATCCTGGAGCGGGAGAAACTCCCCCAGCGCGTGGCGGAACTGTCGCCTTATTTTGAGGAGGGACTGCACCAACTCAAAGGTGCACCCCATGTCTCAGATATTCGTAATTACGGTTTTGCCGGCGCCTTGCAGTTGCGGCCCCATAAAGGCGAACCTGCCCGACGTCCTTTTGAAGTGGCCGTGCGTATGTGGGAGAAAGGTTTCTACGTGCGCTGTGGTGGCGACACCATACAGTTGGGTCTACCGTTTGTCATCGGCAGAGCCCAGATCGATAGCCTGCTCAGCGCACTGGATGAAACCCTGGTAGAGCTGGCCTGACTGAAACTGGCATAATAGGGGCTGATTACTCGAGGCTCCTTAACTTTGTCTACCGCTGAAGCACTGGCGCTTTTTTACGCCGCCCTCAAAGTCTCCGTGCCTACCTTTGGCTGGGTAGTCGCGGGGCTCGCGCTGCATCGTGTCGGGTTGCTGTCCGATGCGGTAATCGGTGTAATATCGCGTCTGGCCTTTAATTTTGGCCTGCCGGTTATGTTGTTTGCCAGTGCAGCGCAGGTCGATTATTCCACTATTGGTAGTGCCCGAATTCTACTCGCTGGTGTACTGGCGGCTCTGTTTACAGTCGCCGCTAGTTGGTTTTACAGTCGCCGGCGGGGACATCCCCGCGCCCTGCAAGGCATTCTTGTGCAGGCAGCATTCCGTTCAAACCTGGCTATTATTGGTGTGGCACTGGCCGTTTCGGCCTACGGTGAGCGCGGCCTCGTACTGGCGGCATTGCCGGTGGCGGTCATGACTGCGCTGTACAATGTGTTGGCTGTATGGGTGCTCAATACCACTATGGGGTCAGGTGCCAGCGTTCGATTGCTGCTGGGTGGGATTGTCCGCAACCCTCTTATTATAGGTATCGCAGCGGGCGTGCTCCTGTCTCTTTCCGGGTTACCGCTACCGAGCTTTACAGCGCCACTGAGCTCGGGGCTGGCGGTGTTTTTCCTGCCACTGATGCTGGTATGCATCGGTGGCTCTATGAAGCTTTCCAGCTTACGTACCGCCGGCGCTATCACCTGGGAAGCGACTTTTTGGCGTCTGTGCCTTGGGCCACTGTTGGGTGTGGTCCTGGCGTTGGCTATCGGCGTGCGTGACGAACAGCTCGGGGTGTTGTTTCTGTTGTTATCCTCGCCGGTTGCCGCCTCCAGTTTCATTATGGTTGTTGCCGCTCGGGGCGATGGGGTGTTGGCGGCGAACATAGTGGTGTTGACTACCTTGTTGTCTATTGTGACCGTGACCGTTGGGTTTTTCCTGTTATCAGTGTTTTCGCTTGTAGGCCAACTAAACTGATAGCAGTCCAGCCACCCACCCATTGATATCTTCAGGAGGTGATCGTACAGCGCGTTTCGGCCGACAGAAGCCAGTAAAAAGCGAGGTGTGCTATCCGTCAATGATTCGTTATAGTGACGCTTGCCCTATTGCATCGATGACAGCGACGTTATTATGAACCGTTTTTTCGAAGAGCGCTCCAATCAACTTATCCTGCTGGGATTCCTGGCGGTATCGCTATATGCCTCTTATTGGCTGATCAAACCTTTTCTACAACCTATTATTCTCGCCATGCTGGTCGGTATGCTGGCTTCTCCATCACACGACTGGTTGGTAACGAAATTAAATGGGCGTAAAAATAGCGCGGCGTTGATTAGCACCCTGGTACTGGCCCTGGTGTTCCTGATTCCCGCATTGTTGGTGTTGGTGGCGATCCTGAAGCAGGGTGTCAGTTACTCCGCTGTCGTTAGGGAGTGGGCCACGGGAGATAATATCCACCAGCTGCTGAACCGGCCTTTCATGCTGAACGTCAAAGAGTGGTTGGGGCGCGTGCTGCCGCCGAATGTACTGGACCCGGAAACGATCAGGTCACAGGCACTAACGAGTGCCCGTGTGGTGGGCAAAAATTTCGCCGGCGTATCAACCGCTATGCTGGGCAGCCTGACCGCCTTTATGATCGATTTCATGCTGCTGCTTTTCGCGCTCTTTTTTGTGTTACGCGATCACGACAAGCTCATTGCATTTATCCGACATGCACTGCCTCTGTCCCGCAGTCAGGAAGATATGCTATTGCAAGAGGTGAAAGATGTCAGCAAATCGGCTTTGTTGGGTTCGCTGCTGACTGCGGTTACGCAAGGCATAGTCGGTGGTTTTGGGCTTTGGCTGGCCGGATTTCCCGCACTGTTTTGGGGCGCTATTATGGCGGTGGCCTCGCTGATTCCCGTTGTTGGAACCGCCCTGATCTGGGTGCCGGCCGCCATTTATCTCTTTGTTACGGGAGAGACCGGGTGGGCAATATTTATGATGATATGGGGTGTGGTGGCGGTGGGCTCTATCGACAATTTTCTCAGGCCATTGTTTATGCAAGGTGCGCTGATGACCACCGTGGTGGTATTCTTTTCACTGCTTGGCGGGCTGCATGTATTCGGTTTGATAGGGGTGATTTACGGTCCGATCATTTTCTCGATCACCCTGGTATTTTTTAAGATGTACGAGAGTGAGTTTGCAAATTTTCTGGATTCACAGGATAGGCGTTAAGCTGCGCGGCCCGCTCTATAGGAGTCGACGATACCAATCAGCCAGGAAAGAAGTAAACCAGCTGTGGCAATGCTCAGTATTTGATCTTCAGGTCCCGCCGGATGGTTTGATATTAATTCGGTTATTGCCGCAACATCAAGCTCAACTTCTCCGCGCTGGATTTTATCAGTAATCCGAACCGCCCGTTCCACTGCCTTTGACACCAAAATATAAAGCGCCAAAGAGGCGCTGCCGGCCAGAACGCTACCGGGAATATACCTCTTCAAAAAAAAGTGTCCGGCGCCGGGAAATACCAATGCCGACAAGAGGGTTGCTTTCACTGGTCTGTTCATTCGCTACTTCAACGTTGCTTTGTACAAGGCCTTTTTCGCCTTGCGGTATGGGGATGACCCTCGCCCCGTTTCACAGTTGATTATCCAGCCCGATGGCTCGCAGGGCCTTATAGATCACTCTCTGGCTCCTGGACGTAGTGCCCTTCATGCCATCGAGCTCAAATACCTGCCGGCGAAATTCCAGCCATTCAGGGGAACCCCACAGGTAGGAGCGGCTCTTCAGTAACTCGAAATCGGCATGCAGGTCCCTGGCCAGTTCCTCACTGTCAAAAAAGAAACCCATTTCATTATTGATAAGGCGAGAACGATTATCAAAATTTGTGGTGCCAACGAAACCCGTGTTATCCAGGATGATGTACTTGGCGTGGAGCTTGCCATAGTCCACATCACCACCGAGTTGGCGGTCGTCGAGTCTGCCGGTCTCGTATATCATCAGCCGGGGATGACTCACCAGTTCCCGCCATTCTTTACTTTCGACCAGTTTCGGGTTTAATTCACTGTCGTCAGTCGAGTCCAGCCAGGCTTCCTGTAGCTCCGGTGTCAGTAGCAGACGGGGAGCCATGTTCATGTCGATGACAGACTGGGCTGAAAAATTGTCGGAGGTCAGCACAGAATTCGTGATGATCTCCAGTGTGACTTCCGGGTGCTGCTCCAGCCACTCGCGGGTATTGCGCGCGCCGTCGTAGATAATATTGCCGTCATCGTCATAGTACATTGCCGCAAAAAGATAGGGTGAAACAATACGACGTCGTTTGTGCATGTCACCGCGAACCTGGCGCAGTATGTAGGAGATAGAATTTTCGTTCTTATTGAGATCTTTAGACGCGTCGGAAAAAAGATTTTCGTTCGACAGGTTGTCCAATTCATGCCCGAGCATGACTGTCGAGTTGGACCACCCTTGTTCAATATATTTCGGCATGGCGTCCATGTGTTGCTTTATGACAGGCAGAGCTTTGAGTTGGGTCAGCGCCGTCTGGCCTTTCTGTCGCTCGGATGCATAGATACCCAGAGCCTCGGCCGTCTCACTCGGGCTCAGTCGTTTATTGTCCTCAAACAAAAATAGCAGCGAGTAATAGTTTTCAGTGAGAGCCCCAACCGGGTAGTCGTCCGGCTCCGTGCCCCCGCCTGTCCGCAAGAGAATTTCCGCGTCCATGTAGGTATCCGGGTTCGGGGACCCGTCCGCTTTTATGCCGTAATAGGACAGTGATATATTGCGGCCCCCGGTCATCACGATGGCGCGGTCCGGGAATTTGCCATCTATCACCAGCAATTTATCGTGGGAGCGCCGGTTCAGTCGGACAAATACCTTCGAGATAGAATTAAAAATGACAACCTGGATACGCGCTTTTTTGTTGGTCAATTCGCCTGCTGCATTGCGCATAAAACCTGCATCATCGGCACAGGTTTCCAGCGCTTTCAAACCGGAGTGGCTTGAGTCTATAGAGCCGACAGAGTCCACCATAAAGCGGACGTCAACGCCACGTTGAACGGCATTACACAATGCGCCGAGCATCGCTTCGCCGACCAGATCGCGCTTGAAAATATAATAAGTCGCATCGACGGTGTGCTGTGCATTTTCGATTATCCATATTTTGGTGGCGAGAGAGTTCACCGCTTCCTCACTCCTGGCTCCCAGGAACTTGGTGCGGGCATTTTGCACCGGGATGTCGGCCTCCAAGGCGATATCAACCACATCGATTTGATGTATACTTTCCGGTTGCCATGTCCGTTGCCAATAAAGGGCGGTAATAAATGGGTCCTCTATCGCTTCAGGCGGCGGGCAATCTGGCAGGTTTTGTGTGCCGGGCGGGCAGGTATCACTGGGGCTGAAGGCGGCGCAGCCGCCCATCAAAGCGAGTAACCCGAGTACGATCAGAGTACGAAAGTGCGTTAGAATTACCGTACTAATGATGTTCCTCCCAGCCGATTTTAGCTACCACCGCAAGGTGGTCCGAGACGATGTTCGGTAGTATCGCGTAGTTAATAAACTTTAGCTCATCAGAGATCAAAATCCAGTCCAGACGTTTTATGCCTTTATAGGTGCTGAATTCCTGCGTTGTCGGTCTGAACGCAGCCAGGCCGATGGCATTGGCCAGTTGCCGCACCGGGGAGTCGTCGCTGGACCAATCAGCGTTGAAGTCGCCCATGATGATTAATGGGGTGGGTAATTCACCCAGGTCATCCACCAGTTCCCCAATCTGTGCCTTGCGGACTTTCTCGCTCGAAAAATCGAGATGTACGGAAACCAGGGTGACCGCTTGAACGCTGCCCTCATCTTCACCGTTACGCCACCTTATTGTGCCGCGCACATAACCTTTGGTCGCTGTTGGCCAGGTGGGACGAAAACTGTGCGAGTGGGTATCACTCATCCGGGGTTTACTCATCAGTGCCGCCCCATAGGTAAAAGGCCATGCGCTGGCGTGATATCCGTGAGCGGAAAACCGGTAGCCGGTGGCCTCGGCCAGATATTCGACGTGATCAAATTTCCCGCTCCACAAGGACGGTGCGTCCGCCTCCTGCAGCGCCACGACCTGGGCGCCTGACGCCAGTAAAATCGAGGCGATTTCTTCCAGGTTCTTACGGTGCTGGGTCGCGCTCACCAGTATTTGATTAAGGGCGGTACCACGTCCATGGGCAACATTCAGTGTGAGCAGTTCCAGTGTGTCCGCCTCGAGAATTACGGGCGCCAGATCCGAGGTGCGGTATCTGCCTTCCCCCCGGGCCGGGTCGATGGGTATTATCAGTACAACTATGAATACAGCTGTAATAGCACAAAGAGACAGGATGGTTTTCTTTAAAAGCTTCATTTTCGCCCGAACCCGCAGTCATCGGATGATGGTAGACACACTCATTGCGCTGCGCAACAGGTTCTTCAATATTTTCACAAATATGCTGGTCAGATGGGGCGCGAGTACCGTTTACAGGTTGGGGGCTTGCCCCGCTTTATCGAACACTATGCCTGCACGTCTGCGTTTTGTCTTGAACCGCCTGGTTGGCACTGATCCTAATTTATCAGGTGGTTGGAGCATTAGCGCCCCAGTATAGAACGTGCCACCAACTCGCGCATGATTTCAGATGTGCCCCCGTAAATGCGCTGGATGCGCGCATCCACATAGTAACGTGAAATCGGGTACTCGGCGGTGTAGCCGTAGCCGCCAAACAGTTGCAGGCAATCGTCGATGGTCTGGCACTGCATTTCGGTGCTGGCGTATTTCAGCATGGCCGCATCCTCTGCACTCAATTGTCCCTGGGCGTAGGCGTCGGCACATTTTTCATAGTAGGCGCGATTGATCGCGATTGCGGTTTTTACTTCTGCCAGGGTGAAACGGGTGTTCTGGAAGCTGGCCACGGTGGTGCCGAAGGCCTTGCGTTCCAGTACATAATCGACGGTGAGGTCCAGTGCGCCTTCTGCCGAGGCAACGGCCTGCGCGGCAATACCCAGGCGCTCCCGTGGCAGTTCGGTCATCATGATGACGAAGCCCTTGTTGAGGTCACCCAGCAGGGCGGAGGCCGGCAGCCGTACATCCTGGAAGAACAATTCGGCGGTGTCGGAGCTGTGTTGCCCGATTTTCTCGATTTTCTTGCCCTTCTCGAAGCCAGGCAAGCTGGCATCCACCAGAAATAGCGAGGTGCCCTTGGCACCTTTACCCGGATCAGTAATCGCGGCAACGATAACCAGGTCGGCATGCAAACCGTTGGTGATAAAGATCTTGGAGCCGTTGAGAATCCACTCATCACCGTCTTTGACCGCATTGGTGCGAATTCCCTGCACATCGGAGCCGGCGCCGGGTTCGGTCATAGCCAGTGCGCCTACTGCTGCTCCATTGACCATTTTTGGCAGCCAATATTGTTTCTGTTCTGCGCTGCCAAAATGCTCGATATAGGGCGCCACAATATTGCTGTGAATGCCGTAGCCCGAGGAGATGCCGCCAAAACCCATACGTGACAGTTCCTCGATGATGGCGAAGGTTACCTGTGGGGCAGTGCCGGCGGCGCCGTATTCCTCGGGCATGTCCGGACACAGCAGGCCCGCCCGGCCCAGGGTGTTCCATAGCTCCCGGGGAACCATATGCTGCCTTTCCCACTCCTCGATATGGGGGGAAATTTCCTGTTCCAGTGCGCGGCGCGCCATATCGCGGAACAAGGTCAATTCTTCATTATCCATGGTATCTGGTCTCCAGTGGGGGGGATGGTGGAAAAGCGGTAAGTTTGAGCGATTATTTCAGTATAAACAATGGTCCGGGCCATCAAAATGCCAATTGACTGAATACCTGCAAGAGGGCGCTGGCCAGCGGGCGTGATAGTGCTAAACTTAGCCCCTTTAACAACAGCAAGCTGGAGCATGACGATGCGTGATTACAGACAGTTTTATATCAACGGTGAGTGGGTAGACCCGGTGACACCGAACGATTTCGACGTTATCAATCCTGCCACCGAAGAGGTGTGTGCGCAAATTTCACTGGGTTCCGAGGCGGATGTCAACAATGCTGTTGCCGCTGCCAGGGCAGCCTTTGAGAGCTTTAGCCGCACTTCCAGGCAGGAACGGATAGACCTGCTGGAATCCTGCGCCGAGGTCTACCAGAAGTACTACAACGATATTGGCGAGGCGATTCGTGAGGAAATGGGCGCCCCCCAGAAACTGGCGGCGGGTGCACAGGCCTTCTGCGGCCTGGGCCATCTGCAGGAAGCGGCCAAGATTCTCAAGACATTTGAGTTTGAGGAAGAGCTGGGTAAGCACCGGCTATTCAAGGAGCCTATCGGAGTCTGTGGCCTGATTACCCCCTGGAACTGGCCGGTGAACCAGATTTCCTGCAAAGTCGCGCCGGCGCTGGCCGTTGGTTGCACTATGGTGCTCAAGCCCAGTGAGGTGGCGCCGCTCTCCGCCTATCTGTTCGCCCGGGTGATGCACGAGGCGGGTGTTCCCGCCGGTGTGTTCAACATGGTCAATGGTGACGGCCCTGTGGTGGGTACCGCACTGTCCGGGCACCCGGAGGTGGATATGATGTCCTTCACCGGCTCCACCCGGGCCGGTACTCTGGTCGCCCAGAATGCTGCCCCCACAGTCAAGCGGGTCAGCCAGGAATTGGGCGGCAAGTCGCCCAATATCATACTGGACGATGCCGACCTGGAGCGCGCGGTGACTCGCGGCGTCAAGCACATGTACCTGAACACCGGGCAATCCTGTAACGCACCGTCACGTATGCTGGTGCCAGCCGCTAAATTGGCTGAAGCTGAGGCCATTGCCGCCAAAGTTACCGAATCGGTAGTGGTGGGCGACCCGGCAGCCGAGGGGACCACCATGGGACCCGTGGTATCCGAAGTCCAGTTCAACAAGATCCAGGGTTTGCTGGAGGCCGGTGTCTCGGAGGGGGCCAGAGTTGTCACCGGCGGTCCCGGTCGGCCCGAAGGCCTGGACAAGGGCTACTTTATCCGTCCCACCGTATTCTCCGGGGCCAACAACGAGATGACCATCGCTCGGGAAGAGATATTCGGGCCGGTGCTCACCATGATCCCCTACGACAGTGAAGAAGAGGCGATTCGTATCGCCAATGACACGCCCTACGGCCTGGCCGGCTATGTGCAGAGTGGCGATATTGATCACGCCCGCGACGTGGCGTCGAAGATCCGTGCGGGTAATGTCCATATCAACGGTGCCGCCGGTGGCTTTGACGTGCCCTTTGGCGGTTACAAGCAGTCCGGTAATGGTCGTGAGTGGGGCAGCCACGGCTTTACTGACTTCCTGGAATTGAAGGTGGTGTTAGGCCATAACGCTTAGCCGTGGGCCGTTTCGTACTGGCTATCGATCAGGGCACGACGGGTAGTACCGTTGCCCTGATGGATGCCAGCGGCAAGTTGCGGGCCAGTGTCAATTACGAGTTCCCACAGATCTATCCGCAGCCGGGTTGGGTGGAGCACCGCCCGGTGGATATATGGGATTCTGTCGCTAAAGGTATCCGCGGCATTTTTCGCAAGAAAATCTGCAGGCCCACCGATATCGTTGCGATAGGCATCACCAACCAGCGTGAGACATCGCTGCTGTGGGATCGCAGCAGTGGCGAGCCGCTCAGCAATGCCATTGTCTGGCAGTGCCGCCGCACCACTGACTTCTGTGAGTCCCTGCGCGCCGCGGGCCATGAAAAGATCGTCAAACGTAAATCGGGGCTGGTGCTGGATCCCTATTTTTCAGGGAGCAAGTATCGCTGGTTGCTGAAAAATACCCCGGGAGTTTCCCGTTTATTGCAGAGTAAGCGGGTTGCCGCAGGTACCATTGACAGTTTCCTGATCTGGCAATTGACCGGCGGTGACACCCACGTCACTGATATTTCCAATGCCTCACGCACCTCCCTGATGAATCTTAAAACGGGTAAGTGGGACGCACAATTGCTGGATCTATTTGACGTTCCGCGAGAGATCCTGCCGCAGATTAGGTCATCCAGCGCTATTCTCGGGCGCACGCGTGGAGTAAAGGGCCTGCCTGACGGCATCCCCATCTCAGGTGTTGCCGGAGACCAGCAGGCGGCCCTGTTCGGTCAGGCCTGTTTTGGGATGGGCGATGCCAAGTGCACCTTTGGCACCGGCTCCTTCATCCTGATGAATACCGGCTCGGAATTACTGCAGTCCAATTCGGGTCTGCTCACCACTGTGGCCTGGCAACTGGGCGAGAAAGGCAAACCGGTGTACGCCCTGGAGGGGGGTGCATTCGTGTGTGGCGCCGCGGTGCAATGGTTGCGCGACGGTCTCAAGATGATCAAGACCGCGCCGGCTATCGAGGGGCTGGCCAGGCAGGTTGAAGATCACGGTGGCGTGGAATTTGTGCCGGCGCTCACCGGACTGGGGGCGCCGCACTGGGCCCCGGAGGCCAGGGGTACGTTCACCGGCCTCACCAGGGGCACAGAGCGTGGCCATATAGCGCGGGCCACCCTGGATGCCATGGCACTGCAAAACGCCGATATACTGCGTTCCATGGAAGCTGACCTGGGTAAACGTATGAAACCCCTGCGGGTGGATGGCGGTGCGGCGGCCAATAACCTGCTGATGCAAATACAGTCGAATGTACTGGGCAGACGCCTGATTCGTCCCGCCGTGATCGAAACCACTGTGGCCGGCGCCTGCTACCTGGCAGGCCTCGGTGTGGGACTGTGGCAGAGCCCTGCGGAGGTGCGCAAAATCTGGCAGGTAGGGCGGGAATTCAAGGTGCAAATGAGTGCGGCGGCCCGACGTAAACGCACGGCGTCATGGAATACCGCCCTGCAACGGACCCTGCTCTAGTGTAACGATCCAGGCCGCCCGTCAACTACAAAACTCCGCTTGGACGATAACTGGCAGCGGCTTACGCTCTGTTATATAGCGGCCCTATACCGATTGCTGGTGATATTGTAAAAACTGGAAGTGGCGGCGTACTCAGGCTTGTTTGCGCTGGCGCCCCGCCAACTGATATTTGCGCACCATACCGCGCAGTTGGTCGTAACTCAGGCCTAAAGCCGCGGCTGTGCGACGTTGATTGTGATCATTTTCCCGCAGCGCTTCACGTAGCAGTTGTTGCTCCATCTTTTCGATACGTGTGGTGAAATCCACAGGTGGGGGAGGTGCGGCACTCTGCTCCTGTTCAGATTCGGCATCTGGCACAGGGTCATCGGCAAAGGGTGATAAGAAGGGATCTATGACTACCTCGTCCACTGGATGGTGAGGATCACCCCAACGATAGAGAGAGCGCTCCACCGCATTTTTGAGTTCCCGCACATTGCCGGGCCAGGGGTGTTGTTCCAGAGCAGCCATGGCTGTTGCGGTAAAACCTGCGAACAGATCCCAGCCTAATTCAGCACACATCTGCATAGCGAAGTGCTGTGCCAGTTCGTTTATGTCCTCGATCCTGTGACGCAGCGAGGGTATGTGCACAACATCAAAGCTAAGGCGGTCCAGCAGATCCTCGCGGAACGACCCTGCGACCGCCAGCTGTTTCAGATCGACATTGGTTGCTGCAACGACGCGCACATCAACGCGCAGGGTCTGCTGGCCACCGAGGCGTTCGAATTCGCCGTACTCAACCAGTCGCAACAGCTTTTCCTGCAATCTGACAGACATGGTGGCCAGTTCGTCCAGAAACAGGGTGCCACCGTCGGCGCGTTCAAAGCGGCCATGGTGAGTGCGGGTGGCGCCGGTAAAAGCGCCGGGTTCGTGGCCGAATAATTCTGATTCCAGCAGGCTGTCGGCGATCGCGGCGCAATTGACTTTGAGCAGCGGAGCGTCCCAGCGAGGCGACAGAAAGTGCAGGCGTTCTGCCGCCAGTTCCTTACCGGTACCGCGCTCGCCGATGATCAGGATAGGGCGGTTAATCAGGGCAAGGTAGGAGAGCTGGTCCAAGGCCCGGGCCAGTGTCGCGGAATTGCCGATCATGCCTGCTTGCGTTCTCATAAGGTTAAATATACCAATAAGCATGGTAAATAAAACCATAAAGTGGTAAATAAAACCTATTTTTAATCATAAACAGTCGTTTCACGCGATGTTTAAGCCAGGTTTCTCTTATAAATCAATGAGTTAAAAAACCTGGCACATATTCTGTATTAGACAGGGCGTATTCGCCATAAAGGCTGAACACACGCCGACATCATTAGAGGCCGCCGGGAGTAGCACATGGGTACATTGGACGAACGATTTCTTATTTATTCGGCGCTGCTCATTTTATGCAGCACGACCGGTGTCTTCGTCGGCCTGGCCGCCGGACTCTGGAGTTTTGTACAGATAGCGGCAGTGATTGAGTTCATATACTGGATTGGCCCCCCCAGGGGCGACTGGTATATCAAATAATCGTAGCAGCGGCCTCGGGCCGCGACCTGGCCATCCTGCGCAATAGCGCTGGTCAGCTGCTTCACAGGTAGAGGTAACAGGAGACACATCATGGGTATATTTTCCCGCATGACAGACATTATCAATTCCAATATCAATTCCATGTTGGACCAGGCCGAGGATCCACAGAAGATGATCCGCCTGATCATTCAGGAGATGGAGGACACTTTGGTCGAAGTGCGCAGTTCCTCTGCCAAAGTACTGGCTGACCGCAAAGCAGCAGCAAGGCGCCTGGAGCAGGTAGAAGGCGAAGCCGTCAACTGGGAAGAGAAGGCGCGTTTGGCGATCAGCAAAGGTCGCGAAGACCTGGCCAGGGCAGCCCTGCAGGAAAAACAGGCCGTCGAAGAAGAAATTACGGTGGTGGGGTCCGAACTCGAAGCAACCGACGAACACATCGCGCAACTCAATGTCGAGGTGGCAAAATTGCAACAAAAACTGAGCGATGCCAAGGCCAAGCAGAAAGCACTGGTGATGCGCAGCAAGACCGTGGAATCGCGTATCAAGGTCAAACGCCAGATTCAGCGCGAGGCACTGGACAACGCCTTTGAACGTTTCGAGCATTATGAGCGGCGCATGGATACCCTGGAAAGCCAGTTGGAGTCCATGGATTTGGGGCGGGAAGTGTCGCCGGATTTGGCTGCGGAAATCGATGCCCTGCAGGAGGACGATCGAATCAACGATGAACTGGAGCGTCTCAAGTCCCAAATGGGTGGTGAGTGATGACACACCGCTGTTTGGCTAATGACATCAATGATGGCAGCATGGGCGCCACACGCCGCGCTGCCCGAGGAAAGAGTTAATGGAATTTTGGAAATTCATGTTTGTCCCCACTATCCTGTTCCTGGTGATTGTGGCGCCGATGTGGATCACCATGCACTACCGCAGCGTGAGCCGCTCGTCCCGTAGTCTTACCCGTGAAGACAGGGAATCTATCGAGCACATGCTCGAGACAGTCGATAAGTTGACTGACCGCATCGGGACGCTGGAATCCATCCTGGATATGGATCATTCCAATTGGCGTCAACAAGTTAACCGTGAAGACCGGGATAAGGAGTGAGTCATGGCTAAAAGACACAGTCGCCATTACCGCGACAAATACGCCAGTAACAGCCGCCGCTTCCGCTCTCGCAGGAGCGCGGGCTGGGGCATGAACCTCTACCGTAATACCCGCGAGGGAAAAATCTCCGGCGTCGCCGCAGGGCTGGCCGACCACTGGGATATCGCTCCCTGGGTGGTGCGCCTGATGTGGCTGGGGGCCTTTTTGTTCACCGGCACCCTGGCCCTGTGGGTTTATATCGGTGCCTGGATCCTGATGGCGCCACGTCCTACCCGGCGTGCCGCTGACGGCAGCTACTACGAGTGCGAAGAAGCGGAATACGAAGAAGCGCAAGTAGAGATGGAATACGACGAGAGGCACCACGATTACCGGCCCCGCAAGGTATTCCGCTACAGTGACAGCGGCGGTGTGCGCCTGCAGCGCGCACGGGAGCGTCTCGACGCGGCCCTGCGGCGGGTGGAGGACATGGAGTCCTACGTCACCTCCCGGCAGTATGAACTGAACAAGGAGTTCTCCCGCTTGTAGTGGCAGGTTTTCTCGTTGGTCCTCTATGGCATGCAGGCAGATGCCAGCGGGCATGCTCATACCGGGTTCCATCTACGGGCCAATATGGTTGATCGCGAGGCTACAAAGTGTCGGTCAGCAGGGCGCTACCGGTGCTTGCTCAGAACCCGTTGCGGGTGGGTGTAAACGGTTGCCCGTCGCTCGCGTACGAAACCACACAAGGTCACGCCGAATTTGTCCGCTACCTCGATGGCCAGGGACGTGGGCGCGCTGACCGCCAGCATCATCTGCAGGCCGGTGCGTACCGCCTTGAGTACCATCTCCAGGCTCAGTCGGCTGGACAGTACAACGCCACAACCGGTGACATCGCCACGGTGCAGTAACACCATGCCGATGGACTTATCCAGCGCATTGTGACGCCCCAGATCTTCCGCCACCGCCAGTACCTGCCCGGATTGATCAAAAATCGCCGCAGCGTGGGAACCGCCGGTTTGTTCAAATATCTGTTGCCCCTCACGCATTTGCGCCATCAGTTGTGCAAACTGCCCGTGACTGACACGCAGGCTGTTGGCAACTCCCTGTAGGTTCAGGACATTGTCTTCCAGTATTTCACGGGGACCGCATATGCCACAGGAACTGTTGATGACGACATTTTTGCGGGCGGTTTTCACGCGCTCGGGCCGATGTAACTGCAGCTGTACCACTTTCGGGTGATCCGGGCAAACGGACAGGCTTTTAATATCCGCCAGGCTTTCGATCAGCCCCTCCGACAGGGCAAAACCCATGGCCAGGCACAGGCCTTCCGGTTGTTCTTCGTCACCCAACAGCCCATCTTCCAGGGTATAACCCTGGGTCGTGGTATCGTGC
>QNFR01000058.1 GCA_003646405.1 Gammaproteobacteria bacterium | reverse complement strand
CGGCAAGGGCATCTTGTGCCACCGGATAATTCAGAACAAGGTCATGAATTTTATCTTTAAAGTTTGTGAAGATAGCCTCAGGCGGGAAATAAAGATTATAAAGATAGGCATGATCTATAAAATTATGCCTATAGTAACCACCATGTTGCTTAGAGATAAACGCGTACTTTTCAGATTGAGTTTTGTAGTTATTTTGCGACACTTAAGACTTCTGCTGTTTTTTGTACAGGGATTACGGCATTTCTTAATGGCGTGTCAAGAAAATGGGGCGTTAAAGGGGGAGCAGTTTTCACATCCCTGTAATCATCTGATGAAAATAATTTTTCAGCTATTGCCAAATCCGCGAGAGTGTCTATTTCATACCAAGGCTTGCTGTCAAAAGAGACACTTTCAAAAGAGAGGCTGCCATAAGCGATCATTTGCGCAAATACGGTTTCGTAATAATCATTTACTTTGCCATCTGAAATAGACTTGTCTAACCTTTGTACAATCCCATTCCAGGACTTAAGTGAAATGCTGTAAATATTTACGGTTTTGTATTTGATCTCACCAAAAGAATCTGCCTTTTCTGCCCAAAATGCTTTAACTTTTTTAGACTTATCGATAGTTACACTCGTCCCATTCATCCAGGGCTGCATCTTTGCGGCAGCTAATCTGTCGGGATAGAGCATGTCGCCCAGAAGGGATTCATCAAAAACAAGATCACTTTCGAGTAAGAGAAACGGTTCACTGATAGCTTTACGTGCCATCCAGAGAGAATAGATATTATTGGTTGACTTGTATAAGGGGCTGAAAATATATTCGACTTTTATGTTACCCACCTGATTTCCCAGAAAATCCTTTATGTGATTTTCAAGATACCCTGTAACCACAACCAGTCGTTTGAAACCATGCTGATTCAGAGTGGCGATCATCCGTTCAAGTATTGACACGCCATTGACTATTGTCAGGCATTTCGGAGCATTCTCAGTTAAGGGGTATAGGCGGGAGCCTGTTCCGGCAGCGAGAAGTAATGCGGTGCTTATCTGTTTGTTATCCTGGTGTCCATGCTTCAAATTTTATCCTTCCTTATGTAATAACTACGAATCAAATACGCACCTAATTCACGTTGTAAAAAATCGTGCAGCATCTTGCAGCTCAATAGAACAGAGTTATGCTAAAACGCTGGCTGCCTCAATTAAGATTGAGAAGCGTAGACAGTAGGTGCTATAAACCAACGCTATTCACTAGCAAGCAAACAGGGTATCAATAAGGAGGATAGAGGCGTGTGGGCCAGTAGGCTCGATACGGGGTAGGACTAACCGTGAACTATACGCTCTATTTAGTCCGACGCACAGCGGTTTGATTTTTAATTGGGACAGAACAATTCCCCTGAAAAACCGGATCCCGGGTTTTCAGGGGCTTCCTCTTGAGTCGTTTTTTGCCGAAACCCGTATCATAAGCGGAATGTCCCTTCCTAGTTCCCCTTATCGACATGAGCCGCAACAGCGTGGGGTGCTCCGAGGGAAAGAAACATCATCTCACCCATCCGCCAATTATTCTCGGTTTTGGGGAACCAGCCACAACAAACTAGTGGGACGGTCTTACAGGCCGCTAGAGTTGTAAGCGTTATGATTCCGGGAGAGCCGAAGCTAGCCCCAGGTATTCTACAAACGGGATGAAATCCCGATCGGAGAACAAAAGCGAGTGTTGATGCTCAATACAATAAGTAGCAATGATCACATCAGCTGTCCCCCTGATTGTTATTCCCTTCTTTCTTAGTGCCCTATAGTTATCTACGCATGCTAGTGCCATTTGGTGACCAAACATCTCATATTGTTCCAAGGTGCCCAAGGTCGTTTTGGCTATATTGAAGTCCTTGTCAGCTTTGAAGCCTTGTAGTATTTCAAGCAGTATCAAATCACCGATTGCAACAACACCGTCGACGAGGGCGGTATCTAGCGAATCAGTATATGGGTTGTTTTTACCATTGAAAAAATCAATCCAAACACTGGTATCAACCAGTATCATTTGCGGCCTCTCATTTCGTCTAGATCACCTTCCCATTTGAGCTTACCTCTGAGCTTACGAATCGATTGCTGTTGATTCTGGCGCACGAGCAATTTGAGCCCCTGCTCCACCGCTTCCCTCTTCGTGCTTAATCCAGTGGCCTTGAGAGCGTCAGCCATTAAATCATCGTCAATTACTATGTTTGTTCTCATGGCGCACCCGTGTGTATGATTGTCAATATACTACACACCGTAGCACGATCAAAAAAACATAACAAGAAAATGCAGGTTGGCGCTACGTACCGCTGCTTTGAGCGTTAGGTGTCTACGTGAATCCGATCAGGGCTTTACTATTTTTCGGTTTGGGTGTGGCGTTAGGCCGGCTGGTTTTCACCCTTTGCCAATAACATACTTCAGTATTTCCACCACCTGCTCGGGCGTCGTGGCCCATGCCAGTGCGGACGCATCCACTTCCTTGAGGGGATGTATTATGTCCTCATCATGCAGGGTGATGTAGGGCTTGCCCAGTGCTGCGCAATAACCCGCGTCAAACGCCGCATTCCACTGCTTGTACTGGACACCGAAGCGCACCACGGCCACATCACAATTTGCAATAAGTGTTTTGGTTCGTATTGCGTTTACTTTCGCAGACTTGTGGTCACGCCAGAAATTGTTATCTTCCGCGCCGAGTAAGTCTCCCGCCGCGTCGCTGGCTGCATGATCTGTGACGGCTGACGTGAAGCGAACCGGCAGTGCGTGCGACTCGCAGCCATCGTGTAATTGTTTTCTCCAGTCGGTATGTATTTCACCGGAGAGATATACATTCCAGTCCATAATGTTTCCCATGTGGATTGTGATATTCGTATTGCGGCTGTGCTCAAATGCTTACGGTGATCACCGGCCTGGGCCAAGTATACTCTCACCAGGCAAGAGATCTTTAAACAACTACCAAGCCTCGCCAGAAGACAGGGCTTTTTTGTGCCCATGAAAAAGAGTTAAAGTAGGGGCTGAACGGATTCGCGGGACCCAGAATAAATGATATTTGTTTTTGCCGTAAATATTTTCGTCATCGCGCTTACCGTGATGATCCATTACGAGTTTCTGCATCAAATCACTCTGTGGATGCCTAGAATGAAAATACGCCACCGGCTTCGTATCGTAATAGGGGTATTTGTCGGACTCACTGCTCACGCCGCCGAAGTATGGATTTTCGCATTGTCTTTTTTCCTGATGCACAGGGCAGAGGGCTGGGGCTACCTGGATGGTAACTTCAATGGGACTTTCATGGACTGCGTGTATTTTTCATTCACCAGCTACACCACACTCGGTACTGGCGATATCGTGCCCCACGGCGACCTGCGATACTTGACCGGACTGGAATCCCTGGTTGGGCTGGTACTGATCACCTGGTCCGCCTCGTTTCTCTACCTGGAGATGACGCGGTACTGGGACGATGACTAACTGACGGCGACACTGAAGGCATCCCCGGGCGGGCGCGGTTGGACCTCGCCTATTATCTCCGCCTGAGCATAAGCGCGGCGGCGCAAGGCATCGCGCAGGGCCTGGGCGCGGTCGGCGGCGATGCCAATCAGCAAGCCACCGCTGGTCTGCGGATCAAACAGCACCTGCAGGCGTACTTCGTCTACCTGTCCCTCGTGGCGCAACACCTCCCCGGCCCGGGCATTTGCCGCGTGCATGGTGCTGGCAATGCCGCCACGCAGTTGCTGCAACGCCCCGGGTAACAGAGGTAAGCGCGCGAGCTGCAGCCGGGCACAGCGATCGGTATCGAGCATCTCCAGCAAATGCCCCAGCAGGCCAAAACCGGTGATATCGGTGCAGGCACTGGCGCCGTGGGCGACGGCCAGTTCTGCCGCGGCCGCGTTGCTTTGCAGCATGCTTTCCACTGCGGCGCTGATATCCCGGCCATCCGCGAGCAATTGCATATGCGCGGCAAACAGTGTGCCTGTGCCAAGGGGCTTGGTCAGCACCAGCGCATCACCCGGCGCCAGGCCCCGCTTTGACAACAAATGCCGATCCTGCGCCAGGGGGATGCCATTGACCACAAAGCCCAGACTTAGCTCTGGTCCCTGCATGCTGTGACCACCGGTAAGGCAGCAGTTCGCCGCGGCAAATTCGTGCAGCGCCCCGGCCAGTAATTGTTGCAACTCCCGCTGCAGTATGGAGGAACCGGCAAAAGGCAGGGTGATGGCAGCCAGTGCCGACACCGGCCTGGCGCCACAGGCATAGAGATCGCTGAGGGCATGGTTGGCGGCGATGCGCCCCATCTGCCAGGGGTCCGCCACCATCTCACGCAGCACATCCAGGCTCTGCACTACAGGGCTTGTACCTGCGCAGGGAATGGCCGCGGCGTCATCTCCGTTCCCCCGACAATGTTCCGGGTATTGCAGGCTCAATTGCTCCAAAGCGTTACTCAGGGCATCCGCACCCACCTTGGCGCCACAGCCGCCACAGGGTTGTTGTCGCTGCGCCCCGTCCAGCTCCGGCAAACGGTCCCAGGAAGCCAGCGGCATACTACCGGGCAGATCCTCAAAGCGGGACATGAACTTCCGATCGATCCGGTCTTTCCAGCGCCAGATCCAGCGGCCGGTGGCGCTGAAAGGGCCCTTATCCGCCGTCGCCTGTTTGCCCCCCAGGGAGATCAGGGACAGGAAGCGCCGTTGGGGACGGTGATTGCGCAGGGGCTTGCCCAACAGCAGCGCCCGCAAATTGTGCGCCAGCACCGGTCCCTGCCGCACGGCATAAACCCCCGCCTTGGGCCGGGGATGATTAACCTGGGTGGCGATATCCCCGGCGCCGAATACCCGCTCATCATCCAGCGATTGCAGTGTGTCGCGCACCGAGAGAAACCCGCGCTCGTCGGTTTGCAGTCCACTGGAGGCTATCCATGGAGCCGCGGCGGCACCGGTACACCAGAACAACTCGTCGTAGACGGGCCTGACCCCATCCGACATCAGCAGGCGGTCATGCTGTACCTGCTCGACCCGGGCATTGAGGTGAACCGCTATTCCCTGGCGCCGCAACGCCGCCATCACCGCACTGCGGGCCCTGGCATTGTAGCCCTGTAGAATCTCCGGACCGCCACACCACAAATCAATACAGGCAGATTTTCCGGCCAGGCGGCTGGCCATAGCCATGGCCAGCTCCACACCGCCGGCACCACCACCCACCACGGCGATACGATAATCCACACCCGCTCTGTGCTCGAGTACCCGATCCTGTAACGCCTGCCAGCGACGCCACAGGTCCGCCACGGGTTTAACCGGGATGGCATGTGTCCTGGCTCCCGGCACCAGGTCCAGCTCGGGCTGGGAGCCAATATCGATACTTACCAGGTCATAGTTAATCGGGGGTCGCCCCGCCAGCGACAGCTGCCGTGTCATTGGATCCAGCGAGGTCACCGCGGCAGTAAGAAAGCGGACTCCCGCCCACTGGCAAAGTCGCGCCAGGTCGATATGGGTTTGCTCAAAACTATAGTGCCCCGCGATCAGGCCCGGCAACATACCCGAGTAAGGGGTGTGGCTGGCCGGCGACACCAAGGTGATGCGCAAACCCTCTATGGGTTTCATGGCAAACATGCGCAATGCCAGCGCATGGGTGTGCCCGCCCCCTACCAGTACCAGGTCTTTACGGATTTCGGGGACGCTCTGCACGTGACTATCCGGTTCCCGCCGCCCACGTGACCACGTCATCGCGACTGCCGCGGAACAATTGCTCGCCCGTCCGTTGCGCCAACTGGAATTCGTACATGGGGTCGTAGTATTTTTCCAACAGCGCCGCGATCCATTCCCGGTGCAGAGACAGGCTGCCACTACGCCACTGTTCGCGGAAGGCCTCTTCCATCATGGCACTCACCGCCTGATGGCGTTCACCTCCCAGGCGTTTACGAATTCGGGACAAATCTCCCAGTAGTTTTTCGCTGTGCAAGCGCGTGCCCTGCTCCGGATCCAGCTGGGCGAAGCGACGGCCCAGATCCACCACATAATCTTCTATAACCACATCAATACGCTCATCCAGGCTCTCCTGCACCACCAGCATCGGCGCTTTTGCCATCTCTTTGACCAACACATCCGGCAGGTAGAGGCGGCCGATCAGGCGGCCCTCATCTTCCAGGAAAATACGGCTGTCATCCTGCGCCAGTAGCTTCATCAAGGTAATGCTCAGGACATTTTCGAAATCGATCTGGCTGGGCTGGGGCGTGGGCAATTGACCAAAGCTGGAACCACGATGATTGGCCAGTCCCTCCAGGTCGGCACTGCGGGCCAGGCGGGAAATAACCCGGGTCTTGCCAGTGCCGGTTTTACCACTTATCAGGACAAACGACCCGCGCGCCACCGAGCGCTCCAGTTCTTCGCCCAGGAAGCGGCGCATGGCCTTGTAGCCGCCTTTGATCAGGGGGTAATCAATGCCCTGCTCACGCAGCCACTGCCGCACTGTCTGGGAACGCAGGCCACCGCGAAAGCAATACAGGTAACCTGCGGGATGTTGGCGCGCAAACTCACTCCATTGAGCCAGGCGATTTTCTCGCAGCTGCCCCGCCACCAACTGATGCCCCAACTCTATCGCCGCGGCCTGACCCTGTTTTTTGTAACAAATGCCCACCTGCGCGCGTTCATCGTCGCTCATCAGCGGCAAGCTGGTGGCCGAGGGAAATGCTCCCCGGGAAAATTCCGCCGGCGCCCGCATATCCATCATCGGCGCGTCCGCCAGGAACAATGCGCGATAATCGTCGGTGTCGGGTCGGTTAACCATGGCAGGCTACTCAGCTTCCCCGCCAAACAGGACCAGGATTCTCTCCTGCAGGCTGGTCACAGCCTCCGACATCAGCACGAAATCGGCATCGAGTCGCGCCGCATTGTCGGCTTCCGGGATGGCTTCATTTTCTTTCATCAATTCATCCGAAAATTTGAGGCGACGCAAACATAGATCCTCCGCTAACACCAGCGAGAGCCTCTCCTCCCAACTCAGTGACAGGCGGGCTACCTGCTTACCCGCGCGCAAATGAGTTTCCACCTCTTCACTCAACAAATCAATGCCACGACAACGCACCACGCCACCCTCATCCCCGGGGTCGCGCAGCTCGCACTCCTCCCCCAGGGCAAAGTCATCCGGCAGGTTGCGGTGCACCAGCCAGCCGGTCATGGTCGCGGCGGGCGCATTGTTAACCTGGGGCAGCAGCACCGGGAAACTGCCAATACACTCACGCAACAGGTTGAGTAACTCTTCGGCCCGGCCGGCACTGGCGGCATCCACGAATATCCAGTTGGCGCGGGTATCGATATAGGCGTACACGCCGGTGGATCGGGTAAAGGCCCGCGGCAGACAATCCGCCACGATTTCGTCCTTCATGGTGAGGCGCTCCTTGCGATATACCTTGCGCCCCTGCTGCGCTTCGATGGCAGCGACTTTCTCCTCCAGTTGCTCGCGCACCACTGTGGCCGGCAGCAGCCGTTCCTCTCGCTTGAGTTTGAGCAGCATACGCCCGCCTGCGGCGTGCACCAGCTCGCTGGATTCTTCACCCAGGGGCGGTACCCAGCCCGCCGATTGGGCCTGGGACCTGGCGCAGGGCTGGAAGCCGCGCTGGGCGAGTTTTTCCCCCAATTGTTCTGGAGAGAGATCGAAAGAGCTGGTAAGGCGATACGCCCGGATATTCTTGAACCACATAGAAGGATACTGCCTCTGGCAAAAGCGGGAGATTGTACCTCACCGGAGAACCAATGCCAGTAGCCATCCAATTTCCCGGGGCGTCCGGCTCATGACACCCCTCCTCCGTGGGTGACATCAACCGGACAGTTTATGTGCTACAGAACCGGGCACATTATGTGCTACCAACAGCCCGTCGAACGGGCTTGTCAGCTCGCCTCCACACTTCTACTATGGCTGACGGGATGCCCGGGCTTGTAAACCAGTCATCCCGTTTTACTGTCCGTTCACCAATACGCCGGAGGCGGCCTATGAAATACCTGCATACCATGGTGTGTGCGCGCGACCTGGATGAAAGTCTGGATTTCTACTGCGCCAAACTGGGGCTGGTTCAGGTCAATCGCTACGATAGTGACGCAGGGCGTTTTTCCCTGGTGTTTCTTGCGGCCCCGGACGACGTAGAAGCCGCCAGAGAGGGCCACAGCCCCCTGCTGGAAATCACCTGGAACTGGGACCCGCAAGACTACGACAGCGGCCGTAATTTCGGGCACCTGGCCTACCGCGTACAAAACATCTATCAACTGTGCCAGACCCTGATGGACAAGGGCGTTACTATCAACCGCCCACCCCGGGACGGTCATATGGCCTTTATCCGCTCACCAGACGGTATCTCCATTGAGCTATTGCAGACCGGGGAGGCCCTGGCACCGCAGGAACCCTGGTCATCAATGGAAAATACCGGTAGCTGGTAGCAAGGAATCATCGGGGCATGTCGAAGAGTATCACTACACGATTGATAGTACTGCTTACGCTCTGCTCGACCCTTATCATCGGCATTGGCTTGTTGGTGGACTATCGCCTGTCCCGGGGTGAAATCCTGGAACGACTGCGCACGGAATCACGGGACACCGTCAAGTCCGCGATTATCGACCTGGAGAACCTGCTGGACGGGGTGGAAGGCTCCACCCTGTTTTTGGCCCGCATCCTGGAGCAACGAGACTACACTCAGCCGGGGCTGAAGCAAATGCTCAAGGATATAGTCGAAAATAACGAGGACATCTATGGCGCCACCATTGCACTGAATCCGGAGCGTGTAGATAACCCTCTGGGGTTCGCCCCCTACTACCATCACAAGGACGGCATACTGACCTACGCCGATCTCGCATCCAGGCAGTACGACTATCACAGCCAGGCCTGGTATACCGACACCGTGACCGCAGGCAAGCCCATCTGGGTTGAACCCTATTATGATGAAGGTGGCGGCGAGATACTGATGACTACTTTCGCGGTGCCTGTATATCGAGTAGACGGCCAGGGCGACAGATTCCTGTATGCGGTGGTTACCGCCGATCTCGCACTGGGGGAGCTTCATCGCTATCTGCAGCGCCTGCGCCTGGGTGAGAGCGGATTTGCAACCATGCTCAGCCGCACCGGTATAATCCTCAGTGGCAAGAACCCCGCCAATATCATGCGTCATTATTCAGAAGCCCATTCTGATGAACTGGATAGCTCCACATGGCGAGAAATGTTCAGTTCGGCCCTGGCCGGCCAGGCTGTGACACATCGATTGGAGTGCCCGGAGATATATGGGCGGTGCGTGATACGAATGGATACGCTCCAGTCGACTGGCTGGCCGGTAGCTGTTATTTACTCCGAGAAAGAAATTCTTGCGCCACTGCGTGAATTCCAGACTAAATCCGTAGTGCTTGGATTGTTCACTCTGCTGCTAATGGCACTGGCGGTTTATTTCGTTACACGCCGCCTCACCCGCCCCCTCACGGCACTGGCCCAGGCCAGCGATGATATTGCCCGGGGTGAGCTGAGCACCCCCCTGCCCTCTGCCCGCGGTGACGACGAGGTCGCCCGCCTGGTACGCTCCTTTACCGCTATGAAAAAAGACCTGAAATCATATATCGCCGACCTGGAAGCCGCTACCGCTAACCGCAGCCGGGTAGAGGGTGAACTGGCGGCGGCCAGCGAAATTCAGATGTCCATGTTACCTCAGGGTGGTGAGGCTATTGAGCAGTTTGAGGAATACGCGCTGTGGGCCAAAGTGCGCCCGGCCAAGTCCGTCGGCGGTGACCTGTACAGCTATTACCGCAGTGGCAGGCAGCTGTTTATCGCCGTGGGAGATGTCTCCGACAAAGGGGTGCCGGCCGCCCTGTTCATGGCCAAAGCCATAAGCCTGATTCAGCAACTGACAGCTGCACAAATCGAGCCGTCCCCGGCTATGGCACAGCTCAACAACGACCTGGAAGCCGGCAACGACAATTGCATGTTCGTTACCCTGTTTCTGGGTGTGCTGGATCTGGACAACCTGCAGTTGCGCTTCGCCAGCGCAGGGCATACCCCGCCCAGCCTGTTGCGCGCCGGTACAGTTGAGGTGCTGGAACAGGATGACGGCCCGGCCCTGGGTCTTGCAACAGATCTCGATTACCCCGGTAATACAGTGCAACTGGAAGCCGGCGATCGCCTGGCAATCTATACCGACGGTATCGATGAGGCGTTTAATGAAAAGGCGCAAATGTTTGGTTTTGATCGCTTCAACGACTGCCTGGCCCAAACCGGACCAGCACCACTGGCCGTAGCGGGACCCAATATTTTTGCGGCTATAGACAGGCACGCCGGGACCACACCCCAGTCGGACGATATCAGCTTGATGCTGTTACAACTGGCAACCGCCACCCCGGGCCCGGCGACAAACTCAAATAAGGTGTCGGTAACAGGGGTGGATAAAGTGTCAACAGCGGGAGTGAATAAAAAGTCGGCAAGTTTTCAGCGGGGAGTGCGTCTTATCGGCCCCGTGCAGGATTGGCTGCAGCAAATGCTGGAAAATTTCGGGGTGGCCGAGGAGCATCATATGGTATTCGCCCTGATCGCAGAGGAAATCGTCACCAATATCGACAAATACGGAGAATTGCCCGCCGGCGGTATCATCGACATTAGCGTGGAGGCGAGCGCAGCGCGGGTAACCCTGGAATTCAGGGACGAAGGTGTTGCCTTCAACCCCCTGCAAGACGCCCAACGCGCTACACTGGGTGCTGATATAGAATCTGCCGAGATCGGTGGTCTTGGTGTACACTTGGTAACGCAATTGACCGACGAACAGTTCTATCATCGTATAGATGGGCACAATGTACTGCGAGTCACCAAATTATTACAGGATGTATAGCCTGACCCTCCGTCGGGATTAGAACAAATGAGAAAGAGGCTTTTTACACCATGGAATTGAAAACCACTGTCACCATCGACGCAGAAAAGTCAGTAGCGCGAGTGGCGCTATCCGGCGCACTGAATACGGATACCGCACCGGATTTTGAACAGGACTTGCAAAAAGTCATCGCGGGAGGCCATCAGTTAACGGTGCTTGATATGAAGGACCTCGAATACATCAGTTCCGCCGGCCTGAGGGTTATTTTCAAGGCCGCCAAGCAAACCAAGGCCGCAGGGCACCGCCTGGCCGCAGCCAACCGCAAACCGCATATCGACAAGGTTTTTGAAATCCTCAAGGCACTGCCGGACATGGCGGTGTTCGCTAATGATCGGGAGTTGGACGACTATCTGGACGCCATGCAAAAGCAGGTGCGCGGCGGCTAGTGCTCTAACTACCTGATAGTTCAGGATCAGGTGTTTTAGTGTACCTCCAGAAAATTGAGAATCCACCGTGCTACCCGCTGCGTCTCGGGATCGCCTGCCAGTGACGCCACCCCTGCCTTGTAGGCCTGTTCACCAATCATCTGCCGCCTGAACTCCATGATCTCGCGCAAGTAAGCCGACACAAATTCCGGGTGACCCTGGAATGTCAGAATATGATCGCCAATCTGGCACACCGCATTTTCACAGAACTCGCTACCGGCCAGCACGCGCGCGCCATGCGCCGCTTTGAGAACCTGATCCTGGTGACTGACCAGAATATCAAAAGCCATATCTCCCTGGTCATGCCATGCCGGTGCCGATGAGAAGCGGTGCGTGTGCAACCCCACCCCCCAACCCTTGGGCGATTTGCCGGTTTTACCCCCCAGGGCATGGGCGACCAACTGGTGACCAAAACAGATAGCCACCAGTTTTTTGTGGCGCCGGTCCAGTTCACGCACAAAATCCATCAGTACGGCAATCCAGGGCTTGTCGTCATACACACTGGATTTACTGCCGGTGATCAGATAGGCGTCCATTGCGTCGATACAGACCGGGTATTGTCCCTGCTCTGTATCGTAAACGACAAACTCCAGATCGGGGTTCCCCTGCCCCAACAGGGCTATGAACATATCCGGGTATTCCCCGAATTCGGGGACCCACTGCGGCCTTACCGTATCCGTTTTCAAAATTCCCAGTTTCATCGCATACCTGCGTTCGTCAGAGTAGCAAGACCGCCTGTCGGTACCCCTTGTTTAGCTACATCTGCCTATAACGCGACCTGAGCCAGGCCGCCTTTTTCCTCCAGCCAGGCCTTGCGATCCCCGGCACGTTTTTTGGCTAGCAACATATCCAGCATATTGTTGGTGTCATCGCCCGGCTCTATCACCAGACGGACCAGGCGGCGGGTATCCGGATCCATAGTGGTCTCGCGCAACTGCAGGGGGTTCATCTCACCCAGGCCCTTGAAACGCTGCACATTGACCACACCCTTTTTCTTTTCCGCCTCGATGCGATCCAGTACGCCCTGCTTTTCGGCCTCATCCAAAGCGTAGAACACTTCCTTGCCCACGTCGATACGATACAACGGCGGCATGGCCACATAGATATGGCCCGCCGCCACCAAGGGCCGAAAGTGCCGCACGAACAGGGCGCAAATCAGGGTGGCGATGTGCAACCCGTCGGAATCGGCGTCCGCCAGGATGCAGATCTTGTGGTAGCGCAGGCCCGAAAGGTCGTCGCTGACCGGGTCTATGCCCATGGCGATAGATATGTTATGCACTTCCTGGGACGCCAGGATCTCCTGGGAATCCACCTCCCAGGTATTCAGGATTTTTCCACGCAAAGGTAGTATGGCCTGGAATTCGCGGCTTCGCGCCTGCTTCGCCGAGCCACCGGCAGAATCGCCTTCCACCAGAAACAACTCGCCGCGCCGCGGATCCTCTCCCGAGCAATCCGCCAGTTTCCCTGGCAGTGCGGGGCCGGAGGTGACTTTCTTGCGCGTCACTTTCTTGGCGGTGCGCAGGCGGCTCTGCGCATTGCTGATACACATTTCCGCCAGTTTTTCCGCTTCCTCCGTATGCTGATTCAGCCACAGGCTGAACGCATCCTTGGCGACACCAGAGACAAAAGCGGCCGCCTCCCGCGAGGACAGGCGCTCCTTGGTCTGCCCGGAGAACTGGGGTTCTCCCAGCTTGGAAGACAATATATAGCAGCAACGGTCCCATATATCATCGGGGGTAAGCTTGACTCCCCGGGGCAACAGGCTGCGCAATTCGCAGAAATCACGCATGGCATCCAGCAAGCCTGTACGCATACCGTTGACGTGGGTTCCGCCCAGGGCGGTGGGGATCAGGTTGACGTAGGACTCGGCGATCACCTCGCCCCCCTCGGGCAGCCATTGTACAGCCCAGTCGACCCCTTCATTGCTGCCGCTGAAGCTACCGATAAACGGTGTCTCCGGGATGACCGGGAAATCTATAGTGGCGTCCGCCAGATAGTCAGCGAGCCCATCCTCGTAATACCACTCCTCAGATTCACCCTTCTTTTCATCCTTGAACTTCACCCGCAGACCGGGACACAACACAGCCTTGGCGCGCAGCACATGCCTGAGCCGGGACACGGAGAAATTGATCGAGTCGAAGTACTGTGGGTCCGGGGTGAAGGTCAGCGTGGTGCCGGTGTTGCGCTTGCCACAGCTGTCGATGACTTCCAGGTCGGTTTTTTTCTCCCCTGCGCCGAAGGTCATACGGTATACCTGCCCGTCCCGGCGAATCACAATCTCCAGTGCTTTGGACAGGGCGTTGACCACCGACACACCCACACCGTGCAGCCCGCCACTGAACTGGTAGTTCTTGTCGGAGAACTTGCCCCCGGCATGCAGGGTGCTGAGAATAACTTCCACTCCCGGCACACCCTGCTCCGGGTGAATATCCACCGGCATACCGCGGCCGTTATCCGACACGGTCACGGAGTTGTCTTTATTCAGGCTCACATCTATCTGGTCGGCGTGACCGGCGAGAGCCTCGTCCACGCTGTTATCGATGACTTCCTGCGCCAGGTGATTGGGGCGGGAAGTATCGGTATACATGCCGGGGCGTTTGCGCACCGGCTCCAGCCCCGTAAGGACTTCGATGTCTTCGGCGGTATATCGGCTCATTACTCTGGCTTGTCTTGTGTTGGTGGATGTTGAAGTAGGCCCATTGTACATCGAGGCAGATGTCAGGGTAGCTATAAGTAGCCCCCGGCGTCCGGCTCCACAGTAAATTGTGTACCGCGCAAGCGGGACACCGCCGTCTCGATGCGGCCATCCCCGTGCAAATCCAGCCAGCGGTAACCTGGCTGCATATTATCGGCCTTGAAATTCACACAGCCGGGGGCGAATTGTACGCAGGTTGAAGGCGACGCCATCAGGCTAACGCCTTTGCGCTGCCGGTCGATCTGCTGGTGCACGTGCCCCCACAGCACTCCCCTGACACCCGGATAGCGATCCAGCACATCGAAAAACGCAGCGGCATCGGCAACCATTTGCTCGTCCAACCAGGTGCAGCCAATGGCTACAGGCTGATGATGCAGGCATACCAGGGTATACAGTCCTTCGTCGCGCGCGCTCTGCAGCGCTTGTTCCAGCAAGGCCAGCTCTGCCTGACCCAGTTCACCACCTACTTCACCGGGAACCTGGGTATCGAGCATCAAAATCTGCCAGCGGGATACCCGGATCTCCTTGCACAGGCGTGTGGCGGTATTCGCCACAGCCTCCATTGCGTTGCGATCATCGTGGTTGCCCGGCAGCCAGAAGTTCTCACAAGGAAACTGCGCGAAGTAGCCTTGCAGACGCTCATAGGCCTCCCTGGCCCCCCGGTCGGACATGTCCCCGGTACCCAGCAGCAAGTCCACCGCCGGGCGCTCATCCTGCACCAGGTCGATCACCGCCTGCAGGGACTGATCCGTATCCATACCCAACAAGGTTCCGCCTTTAGCCTGGCACAGGTGGGTGTCGGTCAGTTGCACCACCTGTACAACATCCCCGGAAACTTCGATAAAATGTGTCATGTGTGGTGATTGATGCATTGGGGGCTGGGCGCTGCTAACCGGTTCAGGCACCCGTCACTGACGCGTATAAATCCACACTGCTGCGGCCGTTTTGCAGACAGTGTTCCAGCCAATCGGCCAGAAATCGGTTTTGCTGGGACTTTTCATCCTGCTGGAACATCTTGTCGTTGGGGTACTGGTAACGAGCCGCCACCCGGCGGTGGGACTGGAACATTCCCACCTCCAGCATACCGGCGTCGTGGTAGGCACGCACCTCGACGCACAGGCTGCCCAACCAGCGGGCCTCACTGTGCTGCTGATTCAGGCGAAAAATCGTGGTGTAGCGACAGCGTTCTACCACTTCCATCCGCACGGTGGCCGTACCGATGATAAAATCCCGTCTGTTGCTATTCTCATAGTCGGGAAACAATCGTAACAAACGAGCATAGTTGGCTTCACAAACCGCGTGAAGCTCAGCCAGGTCCAGTTTGAATTTCTTTTTTCTTGCCTGTTGCAAACCCATTTCCCGGACAACTACCTTATTTGCCGCCACACCATTTTCAAAGACCATTACAATGGCTGCCGCGCCTTCAACCAATATCGCCCAACTGACAGGGACAAACACAGCCCCTAAGATGGCACAAACCACAGGCAACTGCACCCATTCATTGCCACTTGATTACCACTTGTTTAAATGCAAGAAAGGCCCGAGACTGTTAAACTCCCGCCCACTTCAAGCAATTGCACACTTTTGGGGATTATTCCATGAAAAGTATGGCTGTCGCGCTCTCGGTGCTGGCACTTTCTTTCAGTTCGTTTACCTTGCAGGCGGACTCCCT
>QNFR01000057.1 GCA_003646405.1 Gammaproteobacteria bacterium | reverse complement strand
TGCCCTGGAAGTGCTCAGCCCAGCTGGCGTTGGCCTCGGCCTTATCGGACCCGGTTAGCAGCGCCGCGGTGCCCAGTAGCGCGGCGGTGCTGATGGTCGCCGTATCCTTGACAAACTCCCTGCGGGATTCTGAGTGCTCTTCGACGCCGGCAGGGGGCCACTGCTCCACCGGACCACTGTCAGGTGATGGCTGATCGGATAGTTGGACAAGGGGTATTTTATTTTCTGACACGGTGGTCCTCCAAAAAGCTCGATACAAAAGAACGCCACTAAAGCGCAGGTACCAAGACACCGGCGGGATTACAACTCAGCGCAGATCCGCACCGGCGATACATAGCGAGATGTCCTTTTATTGGCAGCTATATTACGCAATAAAAGCCCGGCGTTTCGATCTTAATAAGGTAATTCTGATTGAGATCAAGAAAATTGACCCGCAATTTGCGATGCGTGACATAATTCGCGTCTTTTCACTACACAGGTACTGAGAATGAACCAAAAAACCAAAATCTATTTCGGGCCGCCCCTGAGTATTCTTACCGAGAGGGAAAACAACACCCTGGAGATAAGCGGGCGGATAAATCGGACCGCCGAGCGCTACCTGGATATCATGAAGGGGCATGGCATTGAACTCTCGGAAGCGGAGCGCGCCTGTTTGACGAAGATATGCGACTTCGGATTTATGGCTCCCTCCGAGATCAGGGAGATGGCTATCGATGTAAGACTGTCGAATTTTGCAGCACAGGGCCTGGACAAGGAAGTCCTGGCCCAAAAGCTGGAAGCCGCATCGTTTGCCGATTTAGTGGCTGTGGTTGAAGATTTGGGGTTCTAGGAGGCTGTTGGACAGTGTTAAGTCCGACAGACTCCTAGGCAGGCCCCTCGTCTACTTGGCGATGCTGCGGATATAAGCGGAGACATCATTAATCGCCGCTGCATCCGGCAGGACACCCGCCATGGCGCGCATTTGCATGCCGGTGACATCATCCGGGTGGGAGCCCCGGGTACCCTCGCGGAATGACTGTAGCTGGCCTACCAGGTACCAATCGTCAGCACCGGCCAGGCGTGGCGCGTTCATGGCCACGTTGCCCTCGGCCGCCTGCCCGTGGCAGGCCCCGCAAAATTGTTTGTAATGGGTGTCTCCGGCAGCGAGATCACCCTCAACAGTGACTGCGGAGACCCCCCCGTCCAGCGTCGCTATATAAGCCGCGACATCCAGCATCGCCTGTTCATCGGTCAGGGATGCGGTCATGGCAGCCATCTGCGTCGCCACTTTGCTGTCTCCGTCGCCCCCGCGGATACCCGCTTTGAACTTCTGCAGTTGAGCGACCTGATACACTGGCTCAAGGTGGGTCAGCCGGGGGGCCGCTTTCATCGCCGCAGCGCCCGCTCCGTCCGCGCCGTGACAGGCGGCGCAGGTGTTGTAAATTTCCTTACCGGCATCGGCATTACCACCGGCGTTAACCGTGCCGGCCAGTACCGGCAACAAGCCAATAAATATCGATAATATAAGTCGCATGGTTGATCCTTGAGTCGGGGGGGCATAGGCGGGTGAAATTTGTACCTTAGATTAACCTATCCTGCGGGTTATTGACACTATGACAGCCAGCTGATGCGGGCTACCAGGGGGCTCTCGCCGTGGAGTGAAACAGAGAGTGTCGCGATTTTATCGGCGATAGGACGAGTTGGTTGGCCCGGGGCAAGATTCACTACCCGAATAATATAAGATGAATGACGAGGTGCTCTGGAGAATTACGGTTATACTTGGGGCGGGTATTCCAACAAGAGGCTTCCTCATGTCTGATCATGTCTACAAGAAAATCGAGCTTGTCGGTTCATCTAAAGCCAGTGTGGAGGATGCGATCCAGAATGCGATCTCCAGTGCGTCGAAGTCGCTGACTCACCTGGACTGGTTTGAGGTTCAGGAGGTGCGTGGCCATATCCAGGATGGGGCGGTGGGTCATTACCAGGTCACCCTGAAGGTCGGCTTCCGGCTGGTTGACTAAACCCGAATGCCCGACGTGGTGTTACCGGGATTAGCGGTGCACAATAGCAACAACGACACGAATATTTGCTGGATGTGATCTCTGATCTGTAGTCCAGTGCTTTATTTACCCTGCTTTTGATCTATAGTGAGCAGGCTATAAAGTCGATAGAAGAGGATTTTCCATGCTATACGCCATGCCCGGTTCCGCCGACGCCCTGTACTCCTTCAACAGCCGTTATGAAAACTTTATCGGGGGTGAGTGGGTCGCGCCCCTGGAGGGAAACTACTTC
Organism: Gammaproteobacteria bacterium; assembly: GCA_003646405.1. Classification (GTDB taxonomy): domain Bacteria; phylum Pseudomonadota; class Gammaproteobacteria; order Pseudomonadales; family Halieaceae; genus JBALVO01. Next base: position 13,392 of record QNFR01000057.1, on the reverse strand, counting down.
GAAAATATCACCCCTGTGACCGGCGAGGTATTCTGCGAGGTGCCGCGCTCGACGCCGGCTGATCTCAACAAGGCCCTGGACGCCGCCCATGCCGCCGCCGATGCCTGGGGCAAGACCGCCGTAGTAGAGCGCGCCAACATGCTGCTGAAAATCGCCGATCGCATCGAGGCCAACCTGGAGACCCTGGCCTACGTGGAAACCTGGGATAATGGCAAGGGTATCCGCGAAACCCTCAATGCCGATATCCCGCTGCTGGCGGATCACTTCCGCTATTTTGCCGGATGCCTGCGGGCTCAGGAGGGCAGCGCCAGCGATATCGACGGGAATACGGTCAGTTACCATTTTCACGAACCCCTGGGTGTGGTAGGGCAAATTATCCCGTGGAATTTCCCGCTGCTGATGGCGGGCTGGAAGTTGGCTCCGGCACTGGCGGCGGGAAACTGTGTGGTGCTCAAGCCGGCGGAGCAAACACCGGTCTCCATCCTGGTCATGATGGAGATGATCGCGGACCTGCTGCCACCGGGCGTGATCAACATCCTCAACGGTTACGGCGCGGAAATCGGCGAGGCCCTGGCCAGCTCCGATCGTATTGCCAAGATCGCCTTCACCGGCTCCACCGCGGTGGGCCACCTGATTCTGGCCAATGCCGCCAAGAACCTGATCCCCTCCACGGTAGAATTGGGTGGCAAGTCGCCCAATATCTATTTTGAGGATGTCATGTCCCAGGAAGATGAGTTTGTCAGCAAGTGTGTCGAAGGTCTGCTACTGGGTTTCTTCAATCAGGGTGAGGTGTGCACCTGCCCTTCCCGGGCGCTGGTGCAGGAGAGTATCTACGGTGACTTCATCGAGCTGGTACTGGAGCGGGCCAAAAACATCAAGCAGGGTAACCCACTGGACACCGAAACCATGGTGGGTGCCCAGGCTTCCCGGGAACAGTTCGACAAGATCATGAGTTATATGGATATTGCCCGCGAAGACGGCGCGCACTTCCTGATGGGGGGTAATAAGGCCACCGTGGGCAGTGATATTGCCGGTGGTTACTATGTAGAGCCCACCTTACTGCAGGGCACCAACGATATGCGGGTATTTCAGGAGGAGATATTCGGGCCGACCCTGGGAGTTACCACCTTCAAGGATGAGGCAGAGGCCCTGGCTATCGCCAACGCCACAGAATACGGCCTGGGCGCTGGAGTCTGGACCCGCGATACCAACCGGGCCTTCCGCATGGGTCGCGGTATCAAGGCCGGTCGGGTGTGGCTGAATTGCTACCATATCTACCCCCCTCACGCCGCGTTTGGCGGTTATAAAAAATCAGGTATCGGCCGGGAGTGCCACAAAGTGGCGCTGGAGCACTACCAGCAGACCAAGAATTTGCTGGTGAGCTACGACATCAACCCCCTGGGCTTTTTCTGAGCCCGGGACGGGCGACTATCTCCGGCCAGAGTTCGCCCGGGATCCCTGTTTCTTTTTCTTTCTCAACTCGTCACGTGCGGCTTTTTCTCGGCGTTGTTGCGCCACAATTTTTTCTTCGGCCAAAATCATGTCGGGTGTTTCCAGCGTAATGCGGCCTAATTTTCCGGCGCGAAACTCATTGACTAAAATGGCAGAGACCTTCTCTAAATCAACGTGGCCACCGCCGCGGAGACACCCGCGCCTGGTCCCCATTAGCTCAAGAAACTCAATGTCTGTTGCCGGGATGGTGCCGAGTTCATACCGGTCCAGCAGCAGTTGCGGGTAGTGTTGGAGCAGAAAGCCACTTAAATACAGGGCGACATCTTCAACTTCCATTGCGGTATTTTTGATGGCACCTGTTGCGGCCAGGCGATAGCCACTATTGGCGTTGTGAATCTTTGGCCAAAGAATGCCCGGGGTATCCAGAAAAATGATGCCATGATCCAATCTGATTTTTTGTAACCCCTTGGTGATAGCGGGCTCGTCGCCAGTTTTAGCCACCTTGCGGCCCGCCACGGCGTTGATTAACGTGGATTTTCCCACATTGGGAATGCCGGTAATCATAGCCAGTATGTTCGAGCCCATTTTGGACTTTGCAGGGGCCAGTTTGTGACACAGGTGTAAAAATTTTTGCGCCCTGTCGGGCTGGTTCAGCGTGGTGAGAAAGGTTTTTACTGAGGCCATCCTCTCAAAATACGCTTGCCATTGCGCGGTAATATCCGGGTCCGCCAGATCGGATTTACTCAAAATTTTAATACAGGGTTTGTTTTTTCCAAGCTTCGTTATGGCAGGATTCTGGCTGCTGTAGGGCAATCGGCAATCCAGTAATTCTATGACCAGATCCACCTGCGGTAAGATCTCGGTCATCTCCTTGTTGGCCTTGTGCATGTGGCCGGGATACCAGTTGATTGCCATGTTCAGGCGGCTCCTCAGCTGCGCAAAAAGTAGGGTAGGGCCAATAGACCCACACCTATACCTACCAGCCAATAGACATTCGGGACAAAGTAGGGAAAGACCATCAATGTAACCCCACAGTATTTGGGGAGCAATTTTTCCTGCTTTCGGCCATAGACAAATAAGCCCAGGCCAATTGAGCCAAAGACCAGTCCCCACAAAAGCATAGACTCGCTTTCCATCTAATCTACTCCCGCCTTTCCCGGTTCGCGGCCATTAGGCCACATTCACGGCGGCCACATACGGCTGATGTGTTTGGAAATCCGCTGGCGCCTGAGTATATACCATGTAAAAACGGCTGGGTGGCCAGGGGCATTAACTCGCTTGATCATATTTCACAGATCTGTGATTCTGCGTCATCGCTATACCCATCAGCACGCCTATTATCAGGGAGACGGATGTTCACCACTGTCAGCGGGGAAAAGGATTCCAGGCCCACGGCGATGAGATAAAAAGCGAAGCCCCACGCCATGCTGAGAAAACCCAATTCAGTCAATTAGCACTAAACTACCACTGGATACTATGGCCCGGAGCGATTATATTGCCCAGTCTGTAACTTTTACTCAGTTTCACTTTAATTGGATTATTATTATGGGTAGAGCCTACCAGAATCGTAAAGATTCAATGGCTAAAACGTCAGATGCCAAAGCGCGGGTTTATAGCAAGTATGCCCGAGAGATTTATGTAAAAGCCAAGTCTGGAGGGGTCGACCCCGCTGGCAATCTGGTACTTCGCAGTCTTATTGAGCGGGCCAAAAAAGATCAGGTGCCCACCCATGTTATAGACAAGGCTATCGACAAGGCCAAGGGAGGCGGCGATGAAGACTTTGCCACTGCGCGCTATGAAGGTTTCGGGCCCGGTGGTTGTCTGGTGATCGTAGATTGCCTGACTGACAATCCCAATCGCACCTTCGGGGATGTGCGCCAGTGCTTCACCAAGGCCAAGTGCAAGATTGGTGCGCAGGGCAGTGTCGGTCATATGTTTGATCACAGTGCCATTTTTGTGTTTGCCAGTGATGACGAAGAGGCCGTACTGGAGGCGTTAATGATGGCTGATGTCGATGTCACTGATATCGAGAGTGGAGATGGCAGGGTGACGGTTTTTGCCCCACATGCGGAGTACTTCAAGGCCAGGCAGGCTGTTGTAGACGCTTTTGGTGAGTTGGATTTCGAAGTGGATGAGATTCAGTTTATACCGCAAACCACGTCGCCACTAAGTGATGAGGAACAGGCTGCGCTGGATAAATTTATCGACATGCTTGATGATCTGGAAGACGTGCAAAACGTGTATCACAACGCCGGCTAACGCCAGCGGAAGGGGGGGGTTACTTGACTCGCCCCCCATCTTTTTTTACTTGCACAACGTGTTGGGCAAAATTCACTTTAACCTGCTTGCCCATCACGTCCATCCAGTCCAGATGTTGACGCTTGATTTCTTTCTTTATGTACTCAGGCTTGATAAGCCTTTCGTATTCCGACATACGTCCTCCGGTGTGTTCAGCCCTGGCAGAATGAAAATATCTGCATGGGGGCTACTGCATCACAGATCAAAATTCGTAGCAATGTAAATGCTTAACACTTTACCCAGAATGTGAACCAGTTATCACAGTACGGGGTATGCAATGAGGCCGGTATCAACAATGGCGCGCCCGGAGCTGGCACGCTGACATTTGTCGGACTGTGGGCGTATGCTATAGTACCGCGCGCAACCAGCCATTTTCTTCGCTTACCCCGGCTAAATGACAAGAAAAATACCCTACCTGTCTGACCTGTATCAGCTCGCCGCGCAGCTGGAGCTGGATAAAGAGGCTTCCATAAAAGCGCTCAGGACCAGGGATCATCGTATAGGCCTGGCATGTGATGCCCGGGAAGACAGCACCAGATTACTGTATTGGCTGCAACAGGTCTCAGCCCAACGGCCAGCAAATGAAAAGTCCGGCGACACCTGGCTAAGCGAGGCCGCCGTGGCTTATATGGCCAGGGCAATCGCCATTTTCTTCGGGTTCACCGCCATGATGTCTCTCCTGCTGACCAGTGGCAAGGGGTTGGTTAATGTTTTGGTATTTGTTTTGATTTTTGTTGTTCTGCAGTTTGTGATGTCATGTTTTTCGGCCTGGGCGATGTTCGCGACGGTGAGAGGTAATACCCCCATCGCTCTGCCGATGAACCCGGTGAAACTGATGTTCTCCAGAATCTATCCCGACTTGCGCTATTTCCGCGAAGCGCAGTCGGTGCTGCGCATTACTTTCCTGCGCTACGGCCAGGAAATGGGCGCACTGTTCACCATAGGGGCTATGCTGGGGTTTCTGGTGGTATTGGCTCTCAGCGAGTTCACCTTTGTGTGGGGCTCGACCTTTCAATTGAGTGATGATCTGGCCGCGGATGTCACGAATTTTATGGCACTGCCCTGGTCTTCCATGTTGCCGGCGGCCACTGTGGATGCGCAGGTCATAGTGGATAGTCGCTTTCACCCGGCTCTCACCGAGCTGGGCCAGGCCGATATCGAGAGTATGCGCGGCTGGTGGCCATTTTTGTTCATGTCGCTTGCCTGCTATGCATTACTGCCACGCGTGGTACTGTGGTTAGTCTCCAGATTTTATTTCAGACGGTTTATCAAGGCTGCCTTTATTGCATACCCCCGCAGTGATCTGGTTTTAGCCCGGATGAAATCGCCCATTGTAGAAACTCAGGGTGCCGTCGGTGGCCGGCATATGACATTGGGGAAAAGCCGTGGCTTGAGCAGGCGCGAAAATACACCACCGGACGGACGTTTTTTTCTGCTGAGCTGGGCGGGGGCGCTGGTGGCGGATAGGGTGCACGAATTCGAGGAGTTCGCCGCGGTGCCCGCAGAAAATATAGTCAGCGTGGGTGCCGGGCCGCTGGCTGAGGACAAGGAACAAGCGAAAAAAATAGCCGACCGCGGTATTGACCATCTGTTGGTGGTGGTAAAGTCATGGGAACCACCCATGGCCGACCTGGCTGATTTTCTCGCGCAATTCAGTGATGTCAGCCGTTGCACCGTGTACCTGCTGGCCCTGCCGCGACGACCTGTTGCCGAGGAAAAAATGGAGGACTGGCGCAACTTCTCACGATCGCTGCAATTTGCTGTGGTCGACGTCCGTGCCCTTGAGAATATATGAGCAGCACTGATTCCATAGGGATTGTCGCAGTATGAGCGCACCTGTTTTCGCCGTCGTTGGGCGGCCGAACAAAGGTAAATCCAGCATTGTCGCTACCCTTGCCCGCGATGACTCCGTGTACATAGACGCACGGGCGGGTTCCACCATAGAAGCTCGTACTTTTCCCATGCGAGTGGACGGCGAGACCCTCTACGAGTTAGTGGATACGCCCGGCATCCAGCGCGCCAGGGCAGTTCTCGATTGGCTTAACGAGCACTGCGACAGTGCCGCGGAGCGGCCCAAAACCGTGGAGAAGTTTGTACAGCAGCACGCACAAGACCCCCGCTTTAAAGAAGAATACGAAATGCTTAAGCCCATTTCTGAAGGCGCCGGCATTATCTATGTAGTTGACGGATCTTGTCCCTTTGGCGCCGATTATGAAGCGGAGATGGAAATACTGCGCTGGGCCGGCCGGCCCAGCCTGGCGTTAATCAACCCGATAGAAAACCAGGACTTTATCGAGGAATGGACAGCGGGGCTGGGGCAATTTTTTCAAACCGTTCGGGTGTTTGATGCGCATCGTGCGGAAATTACCAAACAAATGGATATATTGACGCTATTTGGCCACCTGGATGCAGATTGGCGCGCGCCTCTGGGCAGGGCCGTCGAGGTGCTGCGCTCCGAACGGCAGTTACAACATCAAACCGCGAGCGTCATTATTACTGACCTTCTTGTCGAGTCCCTGGGCTATAGCGTGGAAAAATCGATACCCGATGGAATTCCCGAAAAGCCCGTTCAAAAGGTACTGTTTACCCAGTATAAGCAGCATTTGGTCAAGCGAGAGCGGCAGTGCAGGAGGGAGGTCGAGGAGCTTTTCTACTACCGCGATATTGATAAATTGGAGGAGGGGCTGGGTCTGGAGGAGTCTGATCTTTTTAATGTGGAAGATTGGTATCTCTGGGGCCTGAGTAAACGCTCTCTGATAACGGTAGCCTCATCGGTGGGTGGTATAGCCGGAGGCGGCGCCGGGCTTGCCCTGGATGTAGGCAGCGGTGGATTTCTCGGCGGTCTGGGCACATTGGTATCCGGCGCGGGTGGCGCTTTGACAGGTGGGATTGGCGCCTGGCGTTACGCGGAGAAAATAGGGAAGGTTAAAGTCAAGGGCATACCCACCGGAGGCAAATCCATTACCTATGGTCCTTCGAGAAATGTCAATTTTCCATTTGTGCTGTTGGGCCGTGCGTTGTTGCACCTGTTCAGCGTTTGCAAGCGCACCCACGCCAGTAGAACTGAAATGGATTTGAATCAGCCCTTACTGGAAGGCCTGAGCGAGAAAGAGCGCAGGCAGCTGGGAAAAATATTTGATGATATTCGCAACCAGAAGAAAGTAGCTGAGCGGCGAGCCCAGCTGACCGCTATGCTACGCGGATGGTGTGAGTCTATAGATGTGCAGTAAACCAGGGTTGATCGGTTGCTGGGGGTGATTATTGTTGGTCTGGTCTTTTAACGTCGTAGTTATGCCAGCGACCCTCGTACTCGTAAAGGTTGTATTTTTTAGCGCAGTTTTTCTCAGCGACTTCCGGGCCGGTGCCGGACCCTGTGGCACCCATTTGGTAAGCGGCACCACGCATACACAGCCCCATATCTTCAGTGTTTTTGTTGAGGCGCTCTTCATAGCTGGGGTTTGTTCGCGCCTGATAGGGCCCGGACCAATACCAGTAGGCAGCGCCAATGATGGCAGCGAACAGAATGATTCTTTCAAACACAGTGGTCGTTTCCTGATTCTTATTCACGTAAGTCTAGCGCGATTTATGCTTGCCGTTAATCATTATTTACCAGTCCCCATCAACAATTCGAAGGAGCACTTACAATCCTTAAGGTAGTATATCCCATAGGAGCCGCCCCGGTTTTGTGGCGCTCATTCAGCAGGTAGAATGGCATCATGGATCTGGGTTTGGATTGGCAACAACTGCTGCTGTGGGGAACCGGGTTGTCCGTGCTGGCAATGATTGGCACGATTATCGGTGTGCCCTGGGTGGTGACTCGTTTGCCGCACGATTATTTTTCCCGCCCACAGCGTGCTGCGTGGCGCGAAACGGCCGATGAGCCGGTGTTTGCGCTGCTGCTTGGCGTCTGCAAGAATTTTTTGGGGGCATTGCTGGTGCTGCTGGGGCTGGTGCTGCTGGTGACCCCCGGGCAGGGCTTTCTGACCCTGCTGCTCGGCCTGTTAATGATGAATTTTCCGGGCAAATACCAACTGGAGCGCTGGTTGGTGCAGCGCCCCGGGGTACTGCGGGCGCTTAACTGGCTGCGTGGCAGGCGGAATCAGGTGCCGTTTGACACTCCCGCAGAATAAATTGCGACCGTTTGGCTTTCTAACCTTATAATCGTCCCCTCTAATCGGTTGTCGCGGTAACAAACCAGATAGCCACCGGAAGGTGGAGAGCACCCTCGCGGTAGTAGGGCGCCAGTACTTCCTCCATTGAGGTAAATATCCGCTCCAGTACGTCCGGTTCCTGGCCCGCGATCAGTCTGCCGACCGGCCCTATCAAGACCAGTTTTCTCACGCTCTTGGACAGTGTCGAGGCCTCGCCGAAGCGGATGTCCCTGGCAAACGATTCCACCGCGATATCACGGAAACCGCTTGCTTGTAATATTGCCTCCACGCGTTGTGGGTCGGCCAGGGCGAAGGGGCCCGGCGCGTGGGGGTCCTGTGCCTCCGGGGGTGGCAGGTGTTGCAGGGCCACCCGTAGTGGGATACGGGCCCAGTCATTGTCTTGCAGGCTCTGCCAGCAAGAGAAAGCCAAACGAGCTTGTGACCGCAGGGCTTTGCGTATATTACTGAAGGCCGCCGCCGGGTCGTCGAAGAACATCACACCAAAGCGGGAAAAAATCAGGTCGAAATCGTTTGTCTCGAAAGTATGTGTGGCGGCGTCCGCGTGCAGGAACGTGGTATCCGCCATGTGTTCACCGATCCCGGCAATTTTGCCATGGGCCACCTCAAGCATGGGTTCGGAAATGTCCAGGCCCAGTACGCGAGCATTTGGCCCGAGCCGAGCGGCAAGCATCATACTCTGGCTGCCCCCACCGCAGCCTATATCCAGCGCGTTGAGACATCCCTCTATTGCGGCATGGTCCAGTAGGGCTGTGCTGACGGGGTGCAACAGCCGCGCCATGGTCTCGTCTTCACGCGCCCAGCGCTCGCCGGCTTCCCCGTTCCAGTACTCGATTTGTTCAGAGTTGCTCACGGTGGTATCTCTCCAAGTGAAATGATCAGGGCATTATCATACATTTTCGCAGTGTAAGGAATTGATTGGAATCATATCTTTGTCGTGGCGATTTCTGTAACAATGTAGGGGGTCCCTGCTGCGCGGGTTTGTACGATAAGGATTTTCAGCTATTCTCATAAGATCGGCAGCTGGTATGTCAAACTTGGCGAGGGTTCATTATGCGTTTTAAAAACTTCAGGCTATTAATTTTGTGTGGGTTGCTGCTATCCCTGTCTGTTTTGGCCCAGATCGACAACGTACTCCTGCATTCCGATTGGATGGAACTGGTCAAGGGCTCTCGCGACGAGGCTCTCGGTGCCGAGCTGCGGGAAATCGAGGACACTGATGGCACGGGCACCCGTAAGATTACCCTGGCTATTCCCAAATCGGCCATTCGCCACCCGGATGCTATCGAGGAAGTGGTGGTGGTCGGCAGAAAACCGGAGAAACCCGAGAAACCCGAACCCCTGGATATCACCTACGAATGGCTGGATGACTACGATAACGATAATTACGGCCTGGTAATCCGCCTGGGGAAGGACACCAACTGGCCTATCCGCTTATATCTGAATTCCGACCCCGGGTACATCCGTTAGGATCATTGGCGGTGTCAGGATGGGAGATAACAGGGAAACTGTACTGATTACCAGTGCGTCCTCCGGTGTTGGGGAGGCCATGGCCCGGGTATTCGCCGAGCACGGTCACGACATGATACTGGTGGCCCGCAGTGTCGAAAAGCTAAATCAGCTTGCGACTGAGGTGGGGAGGTTTTCAGGGGCCTGTAAACAGACTCACGCAAACGGGGGCGTCTGAGTAGCCCCATAAGTCCTTGACTCAAAAAAGGTTCCTCCCTATAGTACCGTCCCTCTACGCGCCTGTAGCTCAGCTGGATAGAGTACCTGGCTACGAACCAGGCGGTCGCACGTTCGAATCGTGCCAGGCGCGCCAAATTTCTTCGCGGTTATCAAACGGTTAGCCCATCACGCGCTAGCCGTTTTTTGTTTGAGCATAACCAGTGCCGGACTTTTGCCGGACTTCTCCTCACAGACCTTGTTTGCCGCCACCAATAGCTCCTCCAACTCAGGGGCGGAATAGTGTGTTGTGATGTCACCGTTACGGTGGCCCAACAACACTTTTCGGGTTTTCAGTGGTACATCAGCAGCTCGTAGCCTGCGTCTGAAAGTGTGTTTCAAATCGTGTACTCTGACTTGAGATAATCCCACCTTCTTGCGCGCGGTTTTCCAGCCACTGTTGTTGATGGTTTGGGCCGAATGACCTCTGTAGGGCTGGTTCTACTGCAAAAAACTCTGCTTAATATCGAAGGGTTAGGACGAGAGCTTTATCCAGACTTCGACCTATGGGGTACCGCCAAACCATTCCTAGAAGAATGGTACAAAGAAAAAATCGGCCCCAAAGCCACAGCCCGCCGTATTAAAGACAAACTCCCACACTGGGCAGAACAGCTCCCAGAAATCCCCGAAATGCTTCACCAAGTTTTATCCGATTACCGGTGGCTCGCTGATTATTGCTGCGGCCATTATTCTTGGGTTAGATGGTTATGTTCCTAGAATGGTTGCGGATGCACCCTTGTTGACTTGGGTTCTAGCAGGGCTGGTGGGTTGTTATTGTTGAATAGCTGGGGAAGCGGAACAAAGAGTTAAGCATCCCCAATCCAAATATCAACAACTCTGACCTCTTTATCCGCCTGGCCAGAAACGAGTTTACGAGGTTATGGCGAAACGGCATGGGTGCAAAACGACCCGGGTAACAATGGCTGTCGCGTTGGCGAGATGTCCAAAAATCTTTCACGAGCTGGCGACTCGCTTGAAGCATGGCAGATCTATTCAGCAGGAAAATAGAGTCAAAAAGTTCTGACCCGGAACCAGAACTCAGTTAGTTATATGCGCTGTTCGTACAAAGGTCTCTTAACATATTCCAGCCTGCATTTATTTTTCAGGAGGAGGGATAATTGTTAGTTCGCGTGGCGAGATGGTTAATAATTGTGCACCATCTTCAGTCAGTAAAATATTATCTTCGAGCTTGACCATTGTGCCATCGTCGGCATAAGCGTGCAGTTCGATGGCCAATACCATTCCTGCGGCAAGCGGCGCTTTTGAGCCACGCGACAAAAAAGGTGGCTCGTTGGCTTCGATCCCAATACCGTGGCCGACAAAGTGGGCGCGTTTGCCATTGGGGAATGCCAGAAATTCTGCAGCGATGTCCAATTTTTCGGCGAACATTTTAGCCTCTGCAAAAGCTTGTCCGGCGCTCCAGTCGGCACGAATATTTTTAATTAAGTGATCTGCAACAGATTTAATCTGTTCGTGCAGCTTCAGGGCTTTTTCTGGTGCCTTTCCCAGTGCGTAAGTGCGTGTCTGGTCTGCGTGGTAACCATCCACACAGGTTGGAATGTCACAGACGATCAAATCACCTGTTTTCATTTTCCGCTGCGAGGCACCAGCCGGTACAGCGGGACTGAGGCCAATCCCGGAAATGGTAAAAACGACACCGCTGATATCAGCCAGATTTTCACCGGAAGCAAAAGGGCCGCGACCCATTGTAAAGTCGATATTGCGCATAAAATAAGCACCTTCATGTCCGGCCAGCCGGTGTCCATTTTCGATAATAGCGGAGCCTTCCAGTTCAGTCATACCAGGCCGGATTTTTTCCAGTGCTGCCTGATGACCGGCGTCGATTGAAATAATCGCCCTGCGAATGGCAGCAATTTCGTGCTCATCTTTAATGCTGCGCTGGGCCATGATTTGGGGTGAAATATTGACGAGCTCTCCTGAACCCAGTGCAGCAGAAATTTGCTGGTAGGTCGGTACTGTCATTAAATCCAGTTCGGTACCGATCCTCCGGGCCTCACCGGGGAAAAGTGATTGGCATAACTTGACGTGATCCCGCTGTATGATTAACTGCGGTGCAGTCCAGCCGGTATCTCTGGCCGCAAAATCTGCGCCGGAGCTGACAGCCAGTACGAAGCTGTCAGGTGTGACTGCCAGCCAGCCCGGCTGCGCCGTTCCGGTATAATAGAATATATCGCGAGAGTGGAACAGCAGCGCACCATCCAATCCATTCTCAAGCAATATTTTTTGTAATTTTTGCAGCCGGTTTAAGGAAACTTCAGATCTTGCATCTTAAAGGGGACGCAACCCTTTTACCCTGGGCCTGCCCTGTGGCCGATAAGCCAATTTTCGGTTTTCCTGGCACTCCAGTATCTTGACAAATTTTTCGCTTCCACTGGGCAAGCCTTTATTAGTATTTCTACGTAAAATTCCCAGCTGCTCATCATTTTGTTTCTCTGACAGCCACACCGACCAATCGAAAACCGCTATTCCTGAATCCGTTAACAAGTCATCCTCCCGCAATCCACAGTGCGCTGCTGCACTGGAGTACGGATACAGTTCCGCACGGGGGGCCATTCCGGCACGAACAGGGTTCGTTTCCACATAGCGTATAGCTGACCACAAATACGCATCATCCAGCGCAGAGGAGAAAAACCGGCCCTGCCACAAATGCCCTTGCCAACCCTGCCGTCGGTTAATACGCTGGGAATAGCGCATATGCAGCGGCTTGAGCGTACGATGGAGTCCATCAGACGTATGTGGTGTTAAGACCAAATGTACGTGGTTGGTCATCAGGCAATAAGCGAGGATATCTACATTATTATCCCTGCAGTACTGAGATAACCACGACAGGTAGGCGGTCCGGTCTTGATGATCAAAAAAGACATCACAGCGTCGATTGCCCCGCTGTGTGACATGATGGGGTAGGCCCGCGATAACGGTCCTCGCAATCCTTGGCATAACAATCTCCTTGATCCAGCATCCATGCAGATCAAGGTCGATATTAACGTACTCCTGGTGTTTGAGGAAGACCGTCTTGATAAAGGGTAGCGTCCCCTTATTGAACTCAATCCAATAAAATATCGTGTCCCCGGTATGTGCGGGCTATTTGGAGAAGGGAAAAATTCGTTTCCAGTCCTTCTTCATATCCACAATAATCCAGCCATTGGCGCCAGCCTGGTCCAGGGCTTTATCCAGGGTGCCGACATGGCTTTTACGGTCGTAGGCGAACTCGCGGCCCGCGTCGGTGTGATGAACGAATAAGGCCAGGCGTCGACCATCACCGGCCTTGGCGTATTCGATCATTTGCATATCGGAATCGGAATTGCCGAAGGCCAGTATCGGGCGGCGACCGATATGCTGGTCGATACCAACAGGTTTGCCCGCCTTATCGTTGACGAAGTTGATTTTCGGCATACGAATCAGTTCCTGCTTGCCGTTTACCGTTTTGTATTCGGTAACAACACTGGAGCCCACCACTTGTTCCGGGGGAATGCCATAGGCCTGCTTCGTCACCGGGCGCATGAACGCGATGCCACCGCCGGAAACGATGAAGGTCTTGAAGTCATTGATTCGCAGGTATTCAAGCAGTTCAAGCTGCGGCTGGTAAATGACGTCGACATAGGGATGCTTGAACTTCGGGTGATCGGTGGTGCGCAGCCAGTCGCCGGCTTCCTGTGCGAAGTCAGAGGCGCTCATACCGGAATGAGTGGCCAGAATGATTTCCATAAGACCCTTCATGCCCGCTGCG
>QNFR01000056.1 GCA_003646405.1 Gammaproteobacteria bacterium | reverse complement strand
TTTCGCCTCAAAGGCCTCGCGCGCCTCCTGTACCAGCATGCGGTGGCTGTCCTGGACACTGCCGGCGCGGCCGCCCTCTGAGTGACAGCTGGCGCAACCGGAGTCATCCGGCTTGCTGCCTATATGGTCGTCGGGGCCCAGTTTATCGTCGTGACAACTGCCGCAGGCCGCCGCGGTGGGGTATTCCGCCCAGTTGTCGCCCTGGGAGGTGAGTACCAGGTCCTTCCTGTCGCCCACGGTGCCCGTGCCTACGTGGCAGTTTACGCAGTTGCGGATATCCTGGGGGTATTGCAGGTTGGAGTAGTCGTGTTTGCTGTTCTTGTAGCCATAGATAACATACTCGCCGCCAGCCTCCACACTGGGCAGGTTGGCGCCCCGGTGGATTTTGTGAATCATGACTTTCATATCGACGGTATTGGTACTGTCTGGATCAGTGGAACCGGTGTTGTGGCAGGTCACACAGTACTTGATCTCCCGGCGCCCACCGCCGTGTATAGCCAATGGGTCGTGACAGCGGTTGCAGTTGTCGGTGGCGGCGATATCCATGGTGAAGATGCCGTCGGTAGCGTTGGTACTGGGTACCCAATCGTAGTTGGGGTTGGCCTTGCCCGGGGCGTTGTCGAACTGGATAGACACCCGGTGGGTGCGGTCGGGTTCATAGTCCAGATTCAGCCCTTCGACCGCCGCCTGTTCGAGAATATCCTGGGGCAGGTCGGTGAGGCTGGTGGCATAGCGGTAGGTATAGGTGCCGTTGCCGTTATTGGTGAACTCGCCGCCCCAGTCCCAACCGGCCTGCAGGCGCTGCCTGGTACCGGTGCCCACCTCCGGTTCCGCAATGCTGTTGGCATAGGATTGCCAGGTGCCGGTGAGATTACCCAGGGGGCTGCCTTCGAGCTTGGATATCACAAAGCGCACATCGTCGGCGGTGAGGTCGGTAATGGCGATACCCTTGCCATCGGTGAGTTGGAATTGTACTACCGCCTGGTCATTGTCGTTGAACGTCACGTCAGTGATGTACGCGAGTAATTTCTCCGCTTCCCTGTAGGGTGATGGGTTGGGCAGTTCAGGCTCGGGAGGCGGCACGGGACTACCGGAAGGGGGCGGTCCGGCTTCCACACCTTTGGCGCTATTGCCGCCACCCCCGCCACCACAGGCGACGAGGAGGCCCACCAGGCCTACCAATAACCAGCTGCGCGCGTGTTTAGCCATGGTCTTGCTCTCCCGGGCTTACCGCCAGCGATAAATCACTGACGCGCCCACATAATGAATATCTTCGTTCGGGTTGTCCTGACCAAAGGTCAGCACCGTGTCGATGGTATCAGCCTGTACATTCTTCCAGGCCCAGTCATCGGTTTTGTAACTGTAGAACTGGTAATCCAGTTGCAGGGACAGGTTGTCCCGCATGTGCCAGGTGCCGCTGGCTTCAAACTGATGCAGGCGGGTATCCACATCGGGTAGGTCTGACGCGGTCACGCTGCCCCCCGGGCGCGTACTGTAGTCCTGTTCCCCTTTGGTGTCGACGTAGCTGTAGTCCAGGTTCAACTCCAGGTCCGGCGCAAGCTGCCACCGCAGGTTGGCACCCAGGGTAATGCTGGTATCCGTTGCATCGATGTCCCAGTTTTGTTGTGGGTCGCTGGCCTGCGGCAGTGGCGGGTAAATTTCGAAGGCGTTCTTCTCCTGGCCGCCGCGGAAGGCGCGGCTGGTCTGGTCCGCTTCATAGCGGTCATAGCCCGTGTAAACGCTGCCGGACAGGGTGTCTGACACGGCGTAGCTGGCGCTGAAGTTCACGCGCCCCCATTTGGACTCGGTCAGGCCCAATTTGCTCTGGTCGTAGTCGTCGTCCCGGTACAACATGTTCAGGTTGAGATTCCAGCGCGCGGTAGGCAGGTAGCTGAGGTCTACCTTGCCCTCCCAGCGCTCCCGGTTGGCCATGTAGTACTGCTTGAGCTGCGGGTGGGTGATATAGCGCTGGTTGTCCGGCGTAGCGTTGATCAACTCCGCATCCAGCAGCGCGTAGTAGCTCTGGTCCCAATGATAGGTGTCCGCTGCCCGGTCGGCGTACTGTAGGTGCATTCTGGCGCTGAAATTTGACCAGGGCTGTATGCGATAGCCCAGGGTATAGCGGTCTTCTTCGGTTTCTTCAACCGCTGCGTTCCTGCGCTCAACGTCCTCATATTCGTATTCGAAGCTCAATTTGCTGCGCAGGGGCAGACGGTAGCCTACTTCGAACCCCGCGATCTGCGAGGTCAGGTCATGGTTGGTGTTGTATACCGTCAGGGCAGAGCGGGGCTGGTTGCCACCGTCGCCGCGCACATAGAGATATCCGTCACGGTTGGTGTCGTAGTTCCGGTCACGCAGCTTGTAGAAGACCTCGGCGTTCAGTTTGGCCATTGGACGCAGTAACAGGCGGGTATTGAAGGTGCTGGTGGCTACCTCGCCGTCGTAATCGTTGCGTGGCACCGGTTCGGTCACCGTGAGCGCCGGGTTGACGGTGTAATCCGCGTAGTTCTGGTCCTGGGAGGCGACGGCGTAACTGCCGTCGAACTGCAGGCGTGTGGTGGAAGAGAAGATGTAATGACCGGTCAGGCGGCCACTGGCCTGGTCGTTGTCCGGCGCCAGGCCCAGGCCACCTTCACCATTAGGGTAGCGTACATTCGGGCCAAAAGAGCTGTAAGGATTTTGCCAGGTCAGTATATCGTCCTTGTTGTCGAAGTCCGAGTAAGCCAGGTGGCCGTCCAGGTGCAACCGGTCACCGTCATAAGACAGGCCCAGGTCCAACTCCGTGGTGCGGTAGTCCACCGGTGATCGCAGCAGCGCCGCATCTCCCGATGCAGCGTCGGTGTAGATGGCGCCGCCGATGTCGCCATGGCCCTGCTTGTCCTCGTAGGATAGCCTGGTTTCCATACGCCAGCGATCGTTCAGCCTGGCGTCGGCAGCAAAGGACAGACGATCCCTGGACAATTCCCGGTCGAATTTTTTAAGTGAGTCATCCAGGGCGGTCCAGTCGGACGTATACAGTCCGCTCACCCAGTCGTCCGGTAGTCGCTGCTTGTTATCGCCACGAAAGGGGGTGCGGCCGCTGTCATTGCGCACCTGTTGCTGCGAGTCGAAGCCCAGGCTGATCTTCAGGCGATCCGGCACACCCCAGGTGATCTCGCCCTCACGGGTGTCCAGCCCCAGGTCCGATAGAGAGACCTGCCAATAACTGTCCGCGGAACGAAAATCCTGCCACTGCAGGTTGCCGATGACGGTCGCCTCGTCCTTGTTGCGGCCGTTGTACTGCCCGAACATGTAATTGTCGTCACTGGTATAGCCCAGCCCCAACTGCACTGCGCCGGCGTAATCTGTCTGCCAGCGCGTCTGCAGGGGTCTGCTCTCCACCGCGAGCGGTGCGTAGGGATCCGCCTCCTGGGCCAGTGCACCGCTGGTCGCCAGTACCAGGGCACTGGCGGCGGTAAACGGGAAGGGCAGGCGGTTGCGGCTGTTCATCGTGTCAAACGCGCCCCCGACGGATGGTTGGAGCCGTGAGTCTGGCTGTGACAGTTGAGGCAGTTTTTACCTAACAGGTTCTGATTGGAAGTGCCGCCGGGCAGTCCCTCGCTACCGTAAGGTACACTGGGGTGGAAGGCCGCCGCGTGGCACTGCTGGCACAGGGCGGGGCCTCTCGCGGTCAGCAAGCGGTCATTGACCGAACCGTGGGGCCGGTGGCACAGGGAGCAGTCTTCCGCTACCGGTGGGTGCTCCCACAAAAACGGGCCGCGTTTTTCCTGGTGACAGCTGAAACAGTTATCATTGAGTGACACCTGGTGCAGGTCGGCATCACCCAGGCCGCCGTGAGGATTGTGGCAATCGGTGCAGGCGGTCTTGCCCTCGGCGATGGGGTGGCGCGACGGCAGGCGCAACTCCGCACGGACCTGTTGGTGGCAGTTGAGGCAGATCTGCTCCGATGCTTTGCCCGCCGTGGCCAGATCCTGTTGCCGGTGCAGGTCGTGACAGCTGTCACAGCTGAGGTTTTCCTGCTGGTGTTCGCTGCCGGTCCACAGTATTTGATCACTCTTCTCGTGACAACTCTGGCAACTGGCGCTGCGCGCGTCGGCACCTGATGGCCAACGCGGCCCGAAGCTCACATCCGGAGCCGTATTGGTGGGCGCCCGCAAGTGTTCCTCGCTGGTGCCGTGACAGGTCGTGCAACTGGCGTTGCCGCCGCCGGCCAGATCCCGGTGTACGGTGTTATTTATGGCGTGTACGGCCACGTTGGAGCTGGCCGCGTGGCAATCCATGCACTGTGCCTGGCGTGTCTCTGTCAGGCCATTCTCGGCCACGGCGCCACCTACAACACCCGCAACACATAAGGTGCCCAGTAGCAGGGCGGAAAATATGAGACGAAATCCCGCCATTTTTGCGCTACTCAACCTTGAAGTCCGAGTCTTCGCCACTGGATCTGAGGGTCAGGGGCAGCGAGACCCAATGCCCGCCCCCCGCATTGTCGGCGCCGTTGATGGCAATGCCGAAGGTGTATTGACCTTCCGGGTCGAAGGGTAGTACATGACTGGCCTGGTGGGTCAGCGAACGCCTCAGGTCGACCTGCCACCAGCCGTTCTCAAAGCGTGTGGAGGCTCGAAACGCCGGCTCGGCCCGCCAGTTCACCTGGTCCAGCAGGGTTGCGGTCCTGGCTTTTCCGGAGTTGAGATCGACGTGCCACATTACCACGAACTTGCCCTGCTCCATCATTTTCGCAAGCGCGGCCTGGTCTTTGGCGATGGCGGGTCGGCCTATTTGTTGGCGCTGCTCACGGGAGGACCACAGGTATTTGCCGGTTTGCTGGCCGCGATTCCCGGGCATACCGCTCATGTCGTCGTGGCAGGCGGCGAAGCAACCGCCGCGACGGAAGGTCTCGTCACCCCCTTTGCCCCACATCATGGACAGTGCCTGGTCATTGCGCTGGCCTTTCCAGCGCAGTTGCACGCGCAGGCTGTCGGCATCGCGACTGAAGCTCACATCGACCCTGCGGGAAGCGGGCTGGAATTCTCCAGCCAGGGACTGGCCGATAGCCGCTTCCTCGCCGCGGTGACACTGCTGACAGCCGGCACCCTGGCGCAGGGGTTGGGAGCCGGGGTGGTTCTCTACCAGCCATTCGGCAGTGGTTGTGCCGGGATAAAACAGGGTAACCTCCTTGCTATTGCCGGGTTGCGGTGCGAAGGAAGTTACCGAGTCGGTCGTGGCGTGGGCGATACCGCCATGGCATTCGATACAGGTGCGCTCGGGATTCGCCATGACTTTGTGGTAGCTCCTGGCTCTGTCGCTGACCTGGTCACTTTTCGCCATCTTTACCAGATCGTGGCAGGTGCGACAGCCTTCGGATCGGTTGAGTAACATCTCCGTCTTCGCCGATTCGTGATTGTGCGAGTTGTGGCAACTGCTGCAAGGTGGGCCGCCGTCTGTATCCTTGTCCAGGCCGTGCATACCTGTTTTCTCGGCCTTGTGACAAACGGTACAGACCTCCGCCTGCCTGGACTCGAACAACACCGAATCGCCGCCGGTGTGAATATCATGACAGCTGACACAGGTCACGTTGTTGAGCATATGTAGTGAATCCCCCCAGTGAGCCGCCACATTTTCCTCGTGACAGGTCAGGCATGTGCCGTCCTGGGCGGCGCTGCTGGCACTCCAGCGCGGGCCAAAGCTAACCCCTGGGGAAATCTGCGTCGGCGCGCCCGCATGGTTGGCGCTGGGCCCGTGACAGTCTTCGCAGCCGCGCCGGTCCTGCATCGCCTCGGCGTCACCGTTGGTGCCGTGGGAGCCGGCCATGACCGCGTGTACCGGCGACTCCGGCCCGAAGTCATGGCAACTGATACATAGCTCGCTGCCGCCACTGGCATAGCCTTCCTCGCCCTGGGAGATGGCGCCGGCGGAGCCAAGCAGCGCGATACCGGCAATACAAATTCTCAGTGCTTTCATCATCGTTTCTATTCCTTGGCCGCCGCGCTTACTGCTTCCCGGTGTCGAGTTTCGCGGAGTTCTCCGGGTGGGCGATGCCGGTATGGCAGTCGATACAGGTTTTGTTGTTGAGCCGCTTCGCTGCATGGTATTCCTGGGCTTTGCTGGATTGCAGGGCCGTCATCCAGCGCTCGGTGTCATGACAGTTGCGACACTCCTGGGAATCGTTGGCCTCAAGGCGGGCAATTTCGCGTCGCTTCATCGCGGGGGTGTGTGCGGCGTACTTCTCGGGGGTGTCGATGATGCCGGTTATAGTGCCCCAGACCTCCCGTGCAGCTTCAATCTTGCGGATCATTTTGGGTACGAACTCGCGCGGCACGTGGCAATCGGAACAGGTGGGCCGCACGCCAATGGCGTTATCGTAATGCTTGGTCTTTTGCAGCTGGGCGTAGGGGTTGGCTTCCATTTCGTGGCAGCTGATACAGAACTCTTCAGTGCTGGAAGCGTGCAAGCTGGCGTCAAAGGCGATCACGCCCACCACGCCGAGCACCAGGCCCACGGCTACCAGGGCCAGAATCGAATGGGAGGGAGACGGGCTGAGCAGGCGCTTCAGCCAACCCTCTGGTTTTGATTCGGTCATCTATCCCTAACCCCCGATATTCCTTATAACCGGTAAGTTAGTATAAGTAGGCGTCATTTACCAGTATTTGTACTGCAACAAGGTCAACAAAGCGGCGTAACCAGCACTATCCCTGGAGCAGTGACGGGATCTTAAAGATCTTATTGCCTTAAGATTCCGGATAGCCAATTTAAGGGGTATATCACAATGGCACTTACTTAAGCCTTTGCCCATCTCGATCAGTCCCCGGCCATTTCTCATTAGTGCTGTACCAACGTCGCATGGCGTAATAGTATCGAATCATAGTTGTTGCCAACTCAGCCTTGATTACTCTAATACCTGCGTGAGGTTTTCCCGACGATGACCAGTATGAGTTTCCTGGAGGCGATCAGTTTCATAGGCTATGCCGTTGAGGTGGTCGGGGTTGCCATAATACTGCTGGGTATGGGCGACGCCAGCCTGCGCTACATCCGGCGCAATATGCGTTCTAAGCATGCGGATCTTTACCAGAATTTTCGACGCGAGATGGGCCGCGCCATGTTGGTGGGGCTGGAGTTCCTGGTGGCTGGCGATATCATTCGCACGGTGGTGGTGGTCGATACGATCACAGATGTCGCCAGTCTCGGCCTGGTGGTGGTGATCCGCACGGTGCTGGTGTTTACGATCCATCTTGAGGTTGAGGGGCACTGGCCCTGGCAGAATCCCCAACAAGGGGACTGACGGCATTACGCACCCCGATTTTCGCGATGAATTGCGCTCAGGTGCAGAAAGCATGGTGACAACAGTACCGAAAGGTTAAAAAAGCAGCGTATCCAGCACTACCCCGACCAGGAACAGGGAGGTAAACCGGCGGGTGTGGCGGAAGGCGTGAGCGGAGAACCACAGGGGCCAGACCTCCTCGGGGTAGTTCTCCGGCCTGTCCTCGGGCTTCGGGTGCTGGTAAACCTTGAACAGATCGAGCAACTTCGGCAGATTGACCAGTACCAACAACAGGGTCCAACTGAAGCTGCCGGCGACCACCAGGGCGACGCTCAACGCATACTGGGCCACGATCATCACCAGCACGCAGTGGCGCGACCAGCGTTCACCAAGGATGACCGGCAGGGTATTCACGCCCTTGCCTTTGTCCGCCTCCAACTTGTCGGTGTGCTTGCCGAACAGCACCGTGGTCGGCCCCAGGGCGAACACCAGGCTGAGCCAGGTCACGTCCCAGCTCCAGTAACCGGCGAGCACATAGAAGGTGCCGCCCACCATCAGCGGGCCCCACACCAGCAGTACGGCGGGTTCTCCCAGGCCGTAGTACTTCAGCGGCCAGGTATAGAACAGGACAAAAAAGGCGCCGGCCAGCATCAGGTCCAGGGTCAGACCACTGCGCTGCAGGATCAGCCAGCCGCCCAGTAGCAGGGCGATGCCGGCGGTCACTCCCAGGTAGCGCCAGAACTGCCGCTCGCTCATCAACTCGTCTTCCAGTACGTGCACACCGTACTGGTTGCGGTAGTAGTTTTCCTTGTCGATGCCCCGCTTTGAGTCCGTGTAGTCATTGAGCAGGTTGTTGGTGGCGTGGGCAAACATCAGGCCCAGCACCGTGGCTAGCCACAAGTTCCAGTGGAACTCTCCCGCCCGCCAGGCCATCAGGCCACCCAGCGCCGCTGCGGTGAAGGTCATGAACAGCACTGAGGCCCTGCAGGCGATCAGCCATTTGGCGACCGGATCCAGCGTCTGCCACTCGCTCTTGGACAGTTTCGGCATCCGGTCCAGGGCGCGCCCCCACATTTTCACATCTATCATTTCTGCTGATTTTCCTTGTGCCAGGCCATATACTGGTGACGAGGGACACTAGGTTACCGCACTATCGACGTTTTCTGCGAGCCTTGCGCGTGTTTTTTTGTATGGTTGGTACGGCGTTTAATCATGAAACTATGGCATTGCAGTGGCGCACGTTCCCTGCGCCCCCTGTGGGCGCTGGAAGAGATGGGGCTGGACTACGAGCTGGAAATCCTGCCCTTTCCCCCGCGCATGTTTAACCGCGAGTACCTGGGGGTGAACAGCCTGGGTACCGTACCGTTCTTTGTGGACGGTGACACCGAGATGACTGAGTCCGCCGGTATCTGCCAGTATCTGGTGGATCGGTATCGGCAATATGACTTTGGTTTACAGCCGGATCATCCCGAGTACGGTGCCTACCTGAACTGGTTGCATCACTCGGACGCCACGTTGACGTTCCCGCAAACCATCGCCATGCGCTATTACTACCTGGACCCCGCACCAGAAAAAAAAGGGGTGGCGGACGACTATGCCAAATGGTTTATCGCGCGTTTGCGCCGGCTGGACGCTCATCTGGAGAACCACGACTATCTGGTGGACAAGCGGTTCACCATCGCCGATATCGCCGTGGGTTACGCACTGTACCTGGGTCGCTTTCTGAAGTTTGATCAGAACTATCAGCCCCGGACCCTGGCTTACCTTGAGCGCCTGTGCGAACGACCCGCTTTCCAACGGGCCGACGGCTATGGTGAGCCATTAAAACTCCCCGGGCTGAAATAACGAGCCCTGACGACGAGCAGGCAGAGTCGGTCCCTGTGCCGCAAGCGATGACAATCGTATATACTTGCGCCCAAATTATGCACCCCCCCCTGGATGTCATGTTAAAAAAGCCTGGAATTTTCAAGCGCAAAGCCATTTCTCGCAGCTTGTCAGTTTCCCTCGCCGGGATTCGGGCCGGTGGAGCCCTGGCCGTGGACAGCGCCATGCAGAAGGTTATGGGCCGCGGTGATAGCGCTGATGGTTCGGAATTCGCGCGCAGGGAGGCCCGGCGCTTTGTCCGGGAATTGGGCAAACTCAAGGGCACTTATGTAAAGATCGGCCAGATGCTGGCCCTGTTCGGGGAAGAATTTCTGCCGTCGGTGTTGGTCGAAGCACTGCGCGACCTGGCGGACCAGACCGAACCGCTGCATTGGGATGCGCTTGAATCCTTTGCGCGCGATAGTCTGGGCGAGCGCTTCAATGAACTGGAAATCGACCCGCAGGCGATCGCAGCGGCGTCCCTGGCCCAGGTGCACCTGGCCAAAATCCGCGCTACCGGCGAGTGGATTTGCCTGAAGATCCAGTACCCCGGGTTGGCGCAGGTCATCGATTCTGATTTTGATGCGGTAGTGCGTATGTTGTTGTTGGCGCGCTGGGTGAGGTCGGGCCGCGAGCTGGATAGCTGGCTGGAGTCTATGCGCAGCCACCTGCACCAAGAGATCGATTATCGGCGTGAGGCCGCGTCCACGACGCAAATGGCGGAACTGGTAGCGGGCGTGCAAGTCAGTGGTGTTATCTACCATGTGCCGGACCTCCACCGGGCCTACTGTACTGGCGAGGTATTGGCCATGGAATATATCGACGGATATTCCGTGGCTGACCCGGATGTCGCCCAACTATCCCTGGAGCGGCGCAACGCGCTTGCCAGGGCTATGCTCGAGCTGTTTTTCTACGAACTCTACGACTGGGGCTTCCTGCAAAGTGATCCCAACTTCGGCAACTACCTGCTGTGCCTGGGTGATCGCCGTAAAAAAACCGCGCCGGATGAACTGGCGCTGCTCGATTTTGGCTCGGTACTGGATTGCTCCGAGGATTTTCTGTTTTATCTGCGTCATATCATTGACGCCGGGCAGCAACAGGATGTGCCGCGCCTGGTGGACGGCCTGATCGGCCTGGGCTGTTTACGCGAAGATGCCAGTGAGGAAGGGCGGCGGATGTTTGCCGATTTCTGCCAGCAATTGCTGGAACCCCTGCGTCCGCCGGAGCAGTTGCCGACGGAGTATCTCAACGCGAAAGGTGAGTACTGCTGGGCCAAATCCCGCTTGATGCGGCGGGCCGGCAAGCAGGCCGCCGTCTCCGCCACCAGTCGCCACTTCTCGCACCCCTCGCGGGATTTTGCCCTGATCGCTCGTAAACTCAGCGGGGTATTCAGTTTTATCGCGGTGCTGGAGGCAGAGTTCAACGCCCACGAGATGATCGAGGCCCATATTCGTCGCTGGCGTGAGAGCGAAACCCGTGACGAGGTACGCTAGCACTGTCTGTCACGTGTGTGATTGTCGTTGCCCGGCCAGCCATGTGTTGTACACGGTGAAATCGTCGTTAAAGTGGACCAGGTCCGCCCGGTAGCCACTGGCGACGCGCCCCAGCTTATCATCAAGTTTGAGGATTGCTGCCGGGTACAGCGAGGCCATGCGCAGGCACTCCTCCAGCGCTAAGCCCACTGTGCGATTAACGTAACAGACCGCGTCGATCATGCCGATCGCGCTGCCGGCCAGCACGCCATCGGCGTTGACCAGGCGGCCATCACTCTCACGGATTTCCTCACCATAGAGTTCAAAAGCAGGACTGTCACTACCCACGGTGGCCATAGCGTCGGTAACCAACACCAGCTTACCCGCGGGCTTTGCTTTGTGCGCCAGGCGGATGTTGGCCGGGTGTACATGGTACCCGTCGGCAACGATGCCGGCCCAGAGGCTGTCATCGTCCAGTGCGGCGCCCACGGTGCCAGGCTCGCGGGATGTCAGCGGGCTCATGGCATTGAACAGGTGCGTGACACCGTGCAAGCCCTGTTTGGCCGCATCCCTGACTTGCTGGTAGCTGGCGTTAGTATGACCAGCGCAGACATGTATCCCGCTGCGGGTGAGTTGCCCAATTTGTCCCGGTTGTGCATGTTCCGGCGCCAGGGTGACGATCAGCGTGAGGTCTTGTAATGCGCACAACCAGTCTATGTCCTGTGCCCGGGGCGGCCTTATCATGCCGGCGCTGTGCGTGCCGCGTCTGGTCGGTTCGAAAAAGGGGCCTTCGAGATGGAGACCGGCGATGCCGGCATTGCCGCCGGTACGCGCCTCGCGCACAGCCTCTACCGCGGCTTGTTGTACCTCGTGGGTGTCGCTCAACAGGGTGGGTAGCATCGATGTGGTGCCGGTGGCCCGATGTGCGGCCGCCATGGCGTTGACAGTAGCGCTGACCGGCGCGTTATTCAACATAAGGCCACCGCCCCCGTTTACCTGGAGATCGATCAGCCCCGGGGCGAGTATGCCGGTATCCAGGATCAGGGTGTCCAACTCCGCGGGGCAGTCCCGGGCTGGCAAGACCTGCACCACGGTCTCGCCCCGCACAATGACGCAGTGATCGGGTAGCAAACGTTCACCGTCAAATACGGTGGGCGCTGTGATGGCGAACTCGGTCGCGCTGGTGGGCATGTCTTGCTCCTTGGCGTAGTGTTCCCCGGGTTCCAGCCGGGGCAAAATCGCGACCGACATAGCAGACCGCCAGAGTCTGCAAGCTTGCTGTAATATTCGTCAACATTCTTCGCGCGGCAAGAAAGAGATTAAACCATTTATGGTTGATATAAAAATGCCACAAAGTGGCCGCCCAACATGGCATCAAAGAGATCATTGACGCTTGCCGGTAGTTACACAGACAGGCGCAGTATCTGATCGCGTGTCGCCCCGCGAATGTCCCGTCTCCCCATTATGTTCACCTGTGGCATAGGCTACACTATCGGGCAGTACAGCCGCAGGTTTAAGATCAATCACAAAGAGGGCGTGCCCCATGAAATCGGATATTGAAATCGCCAGGGAAGCGGCGATGCGTCCGGTGACTGAGATTGCTGAACGGCTGGGCATACCATCTGATCAGCTGGTCCCTTACGGCCACAGCAAAGCCAAGGTGAAGCTGGATTATGTGGATGCGCTGCGCGATCTCCCCGACGGTAAGTTGGTGCTGGTTACCGCTATGAGCCCCACGCCGGCGGGTGAGGGTAAGACCACGGTGGCAATCGGGCTCGCCGATGCCATGAACCGGATCGGCAAGAAAACGTCGGTCTGCCTGCGTGAGCCCAGCCTTGGGCCCTGCTTTGGGCTCAAGGGCGGAGCTGCCGGCGGTGGTTTTGCGCAGGTAGTGCCTATGGAAGACATCAACCTGCATTTTACCGGTGATATGCACGCCATTGGTGCCGCGCATAATTTGCTGGCGGCGATGATCGATAACTATGTCCACTGGAGTAACGATATTCGCCTGGATTTGCGCCGGGTGACCTGGCGCCGGGTGGTGGATATCAACGATCGCCAATTGCGGCAGGTTATAACTGGCGTGGGCGGCCCGGCCAATGGCTACCCCATGGAAGGCGGTTTCGATATTACGGTGGCCTCGGAGGTGATGGCGATCTTCTGTTTGTCGCGCAACCTGCAGGACCTGCAGGAACGCCTGGGCAGGATAGTTGTTGGTTACACCCGCGAACTGCAGCCGGTAACTGCCTCCGCAGTAAAGGCATCCGGAGCGATGGCGGCTTTACTGCGGGATGCACTGGCGCCCAACCTGGTGCAGACCCTGGAGAACAATCCGGCATTTATTCACGGCGGACCGTTCGCCAATATTGCCCACGGCTGTAATTCCATTATCGCCACGGAAACCGCGCTCAAGCTTTCTGACTATGTGATAACCGAGGCGGGTTTTGGCGCCGACCTGGGGGCGGAGAAATTTTTTAATATCAAGTGCAGAAAGTCCGGCCTGAGCCCGGACGCCGTAGTGATCGTGGCTACGGTGCGCGCACTGAAGATGCACGGGGGAGTGCCCCGCGGTGAACTGGGTGAGGAAAACCTGGCAGCGCTGCAGCGCGGCCTGGAAAACCTGGGGCGCCACATACGTAACACTGGCCAGTACTGCGTGCCTCAGGCAGTTGCCATCAACCACTTCAGCGGTGATTCCCAGGCGGAAATTGACGCCATAAAATCCTATGTAGAGTTGCGCGGAGTCAAGGCCCATGTCTGCACGCACTGGGCCGACGGCGGGGCGGGAGCCACCGGATTGGCACAGGCAATGGTCGACCTGACCGCCAGCGGTCATGCGCAATTCCGTACCTTATACGACGACGATATGAGCCTGTGGGAGAAGACCCGCACGGTTGCGCGGTCGGTGTACGGCGCCGACGACATAGACGCGGATAAAAAGATCCGCGACCAGTTCGAGCAATTCGAAGGGGCGGGCTATGGGCACTTTCCCATCTGCATGGCCAAGACCCAATACAGTTTTTCTACCGACCCTCAATTGATGGGGGCACCCAGTAACCACCGGGTAAAGGTGCGTGAATTGTCGCTGGCGGCGGGGGCCGAATTCCTCGTTGTTGTATGCGGAGATATCATGCGCATGCCGGGTTTGCCCCGCACGCCCGCCGCCAACAGCATTTATGTCAACGAACAAGGTCAGATAGAGGGCCTGTTCTGAATGGCGGAGTTCACTACCCGCGCGACTGCCCTTTAGCCCGTCGCTGACCTGCTGCTATTGCATTGCCGCACTGCTATTGTTGACTACGACGCAACCGCCTCCGCATCATCGGACGCCTGCTGCAACAGGGATTCAATCTGCTGCCAGTTCTCCCGGTGTGGGTCGCTGTCCACTTCAGCGTAATTCAGGTTTTTGAAGGTATCGGTCATGCGCGCAAACCAGCGCCGGGCTTCGGCCTTATCGGGGAAGGACAGCTCTGCGTCGGTAATCCGGGTGAGCAGGGCGAAGCTTTGTTTCTGTCGCTCTATGCTCGTTGATACGTCGACAGAATCGAAGGCATCCTGTTGCAGGTAGACCATATCCACCAGCATCGCTTTCTGCTGGGTGATGAAGTCATCCTGGCTGACGCCCTCCTCGCCGGTTACCTGCATCATGCGGGAGATTTCGTCGCCGCGACTCAGCAGGGCGTTGGCGCGCGCTACATCCTCCAGCCACTCGGGGCCCATATTTTCATTGAACCACGGGGCCAGTTGCTCCGGATAACGACTCCATGACTGCAGTGGATCCACCGCCGGGTAGAAGCGCTTGTAGGCGCGTTCTGAGCTGAGGCCGAGAAAGGCCTTGACGGTATTCAGGGTGCCCTGGGTCACCGGCTCTTCAAAGTTACCGCCGGCCGGAGAGACCGTGCCGATCATGGTCAGGGAGCCTACGCTCTCATCATTGGTCCGAATCATGCCGGCCCGCTCGTACAGGTTGCGGATGTTTGATTCCAGGTAGGCCGGGAAGGCCTCTTCGCCGGGGATTTCCTCGAGCCGGCCTGAGGTTTCCCGCATGGCCTGGGCCCAACGGGAGGTTGAGTCGGCCAGCAGCAGGACGTCGTAGCCCATTTGCCGGTAGTACTCGCCAAGGGTCACGCCGGTATAGATCGAGGCTTCCCGCGCCGCCACCGGCATGGACGAGGTATTGCAGATAATGATGGTGCGATCCATCAGGGTGCCACCGGTGTGGGGGTCCTGCAACTGGGGGAATTCGGTGATTGTCTCCACCACCTCGCCCGCGCGCTCGCCGCAGGCCACCACGATCACGATGTCCACATCGGAATAGCGTGAGATCAGGTTCTGCAGCACGGTCTTGCCCGCGCCGAAGGGGCCGGGAATGCAGCCGGTGCCGCCTTTGGCTATAGGAAAGAAGGTATCGATCAGGCGCAGTGTGGTAATCATCGGCTGGGTGGGATATTGACGTTCGCTGCTGCGTTCGCTGATCAGTTGTGCCGGCAGCGGCCGTCTCACCGGCCAGCGCTGCACCATGCGCACATCCTGTAGCTGGCCAGCCTCGTTTTTCAGGCGCGCTATCACCGTGTCCACGTCAAACGTGCCACCCTGAATCCAGTCGACGGTATATTCACCGTGGAGCATGAACGGCACCATGATTTTGTGCCCGTAGCGGCCCTCCTGGACAGAGCCCAGGGTATCTCCCGGTCGCACCCTGTCGCCCACCCGGGCCAGTGCATCAAAACTCCATTTTTCGGTGCGATCCAGGGCCGGTGCTACAGCGCCGCGCTGCAGGAACTTGCCGTGCATGACCTGCAGACGATGCAGTGGGTTTTGCAGGCCGTCGTAAACCTGGCGCAACAGGCCCGGTCCCAGTTCCACCGACAGCAATTCTCCACTCTGCTCCACCGGGTCGCCTATCGCCACGCCGGTGGTGTCCTCGTAAACCTGCACATCCGCCCGGCGTCCGCGAACCCTGAGCACCTCCGCCTTGAGCTTTTCGTCGCTGGCGGCTGCCGGGCAGATGTATACCACCTCGTTTTTCACCAGGGGTGTGCTGTCCCTGCCACTACCTATTGTCTCCACGGTGATCACGTCATCACTGACGGCAACCACCCTGGCGGTGGCTTCATTCTCACTCATGCGATTTTCCTCAGTTCCTGCAGTGGCTGCTCCAGACCGGAGGCCACCAGGTCGTCAAAACGGGTTTTGGCTTGTTCGGCGTTATAGCTGCACCAGCGCTCCACCAGGTCCCACTGGGACAGGTAC
>QNFR01000055.1 GCA_003646405.1 Gammaproteobacteria bacterium | reverse complement strand
GGCGTTCCCGGTAGCGACAGGGATAGACAACGCTTTCTACGGTACGCAGCTCATCCAGCCAGCGCTTATCGGGCTCGTAGCCCAGACGCAGCAGATCATCCGCCAGGGTCGGGTGACGCCGGTGCTGCTCGGCGATGCGGGGCAGGTGCTGGCGCCACTTCTGAAGGCTTGCCCTGTTGACTTCACGCAAGCCGTTCATCGCCTGCTGCGAGGCTGTGGATGGCTGCGCGAACAGGTGGTAGTCACTGAACAAATGTTGTTGCTTCAGGGCCGGGTAGTGTGCACTGATACCTGCCTGGGTGGCATTCGGGTCCGTTACCAGATCTTCGTAGCGAAGTTGCAGAAAGCGGGGATGGCCGGTGTAGTGGCGAGCCGCGACGTCGCATTCGCGCCACACCCGATAGTTACAGAAGTATTGTCCGGGGCTCTCCCGGTGTTTACTGGTGATAACTGCTCGCGGATCGCGGCTCATATAGATAATGTACAGTTGTGGGTCCCGGTGAAAAATATGCCGTAGGTGTTTGATGTCGTTGGGCTGTTTGCTGAAGTAGATATCGCCGCTGGCTGCAAGTGGCTCGAATATATTCATTTCGTGTGCGCAGTAGCCGCTGCTGGCAAAGCAGGTGGACACCAGTTCCATCAGCAGGGTGGTCCCGCTACGGGGGCAACCCACGATGTGCAGGCGTTTCACAGCTGGCCTTTGTCGCGCAATCGTCGTATGGCCCACAGATAAGCTTCTGCCCCGAGGATTTTGGCCTCCAGGGGAGACCATTCACGCATTTGCCGACGCCAGGCGGTGAAAAAACGCATGCGGTCACTGCGGCTGATATCCGAGGGAAGCAACATATTCAGTTGCATCAGGTTGCGCAGCAACATCTTGCCCGGCGGTGGGATTTTCTGCACATTACGTTCGTTGTCGATCAGGGTGAAGCGGAAGCGCTGCTGCTTCATAACGGCCAACACGTTGCCCGGCCTGAGGTCCCCGTGAATAAAACCGGCGGCGTGCACCCGGCCAATAAAGGTACCCAGCTCTCGCAGCAACTGGCGTCGCAGCAACAGCTGTTCTGCGCCCCTCTTAACCAACGTCACTCGCAGCCACTGGGTGATGCCCTGGCCGGGCGCCGCTTGCATAAACAGGTATTCCCGCCTCCCCG
This sequence comes from Gammaproteobacteria bacterium, assembly GCA_003646405.1. Taxonomy (GTDB): domain Bacteria; phylum Pseudomonadota; class Gammaproteobacteria; order Pseudomonadales; family Halieaceae; genus JBALVO01. The sequence goes on along the minus strand of QNFR01000055.1, from coordinate 14,733 downwards.
GGAGTTTGCCCCAGGCGATATTGGCCGGCGCATCTATACCCGCTTGCAGCAGGGCATTGCCATTGTTGCGCGCGCGGGTCGCTCTACTGCCTCTTACCAGGGCCTTCAGTGACTCCGCGGGACTGCGCGGCAGGAATTCCTTGTAGTACAGTTGTCGCTGCGGGTTGTAAGCCACCCGGGCATAGGCGGAGCTGTTCACCAGCTCCCAGTCGCTCGGCAGCCTACCCTGTGCAAGGCGCTCTGCCCAGTGGTGCAACTCGTCTCGATTGTCACTTGGTTTGTCTATGACGACTGGCCTCAGGGGATAGTAGTTAAGTTATTCTACGCCCCCCAATTGTTCTCGTCAGTAATGCGGCTTGTCAGAAGTTCCGGGCCTTTCGAGCACGACATTATTGATTTTCACAATACTGATCACACCATGACTGCCACCGTCGAAAATGGCCGCCTCCTGCAGTGAGTATTTTTTGAGAAAGGCCTCCCACACCTCAGTATCACGCAGCCTTACCCGCATCGCCATATAGTTCCGCTCCTGCCACTGGCTGGTGGAGGATAAAAAGGCGCTCATATCAGATTTGTTTTTGTTGGCCGTGCTCCAGTCAAATTCGCGGCCGCTAAAATAGGCAATGTACTTGTCGTTTGACGCCAGTGTTGCATGGGCTGATGTGTTTGTTACCAACCAGTCTTTGGCATCGCGTATAAACACTTTCTCCAGGCCACCGTGGAAAAGGGTGTCCAGTGACATCCCGAGCAGCAAGCCTGCCACCACAATTTTCTTCCAGTGTCCCAGGCTCTCCCGCCACAGGGCACTCAGAATGAAGGGTGTATATAACAGCGCGAAGATGCTGAACTGGTTGCTGTAACGCTCCAGCATGAAGCGGTTGATCAGGGTGAAGAGGGCGAGGTAGGCCAGGCTGATCAGCAGGTGAGCCTGCAGTAATGTGGCATCATTCGACCGGAAGCGTCCCAGCAGTTTTTTCTTCCAGCCCCACAGCAAGACAACAATATAGGGCCAGGTAAATGCCCGGCAAATATTCAATAGAAGAATTGCGATGAGGCCGGCCAGAACGGCCACTGAAGCGTCTTCTTTGGCTGAACCTCTGAGCATGGCCTCGCCGGAGGCCAGTGTAACTCTGGCAAACTGTTCCGGGAATGAGAGCAGATCATGGATGTAGTTTTCAATACTGGGGAGTGGCAGAGCACCCGGGTGCAACACCAGGACCGCCACAAGGTATGCGCCGACTGCGCTCAGCGCTGGTGCCAGCAAGCGCAGACATAGTCGGCCCCTGTGTTCAAGACCCTTGATGGCCAGCAGGGACAGGGGAGCCAACATCGCAAAAAACAGGCCCTCGAAGCGGAACACCGAGGCGAACAGCATATAGACGAACCAGCGTAGTTGGTATTTCCATGTAGGGCTTCTCAAAAAGAGCAGAAGCTCCCGAAATGCCAGGATGATGAATGCCCAATAGGCTGGGTCGCGGACGATTGATGCGCGATGGTCGTTCAGTATGGGCTGTGAAAGGACAACGATAGCGGCGATCAACTGTACCCGGCGATCGCCACCCAGAGTACGCACGGTGGAGACAAAACCCGCGCAAAAAAGCGCGTAAAACAGTGAAATTAACAACTGTCCGGCATAGACCAGGGGTATCCCGGTAAGCTGGTGAATTAGTGCAAAGCAGATGGAAATCAGCGGGCGCGAGAACAACTGCTGGCTGGCGAGAAAGCCACCGTGCAAGTAGGCATCAGCACTGCGTAAGTATATGATAGCGTCCCGATTGATCAGCGGGTCAATGGCGATGAGGTAGGCGGACAGCAGCAAACTGACTGCTACGATCAGCCGATAGTCGAGGGGTGCCAGGGGTGTGATAGTTGGGTTTGGATGCACTATTGCAGTCTACCTTCAGCCTTTTGGGTAAACCAGTGTGAATAATGCTTCCCGCAGCTGCGTCGAAGGAGTGGGTTTGAAGGAAAAAGTTGTTATCGTCGGTGCCGGTGGGCAGTTGGGGCGGGAGTTGGCGCGCACGGCCGGGCCGGATGTGGAGTGTCTCCCACTGTCCCGCTCGCAACTGGATATCGCCAATCCGGCAGCCATAGCTGAAAGCCTGGCTGGTCTGGCACCTAAGACGGTGATCAATGCCGCCGCATATACAGGGGTGGATAAGGCAGAATCTGAGCGCGAAGCTGCCCGGCTTGCCAACGCCCTGGGGCCCGGTTATCTGGCCCAGGTCTGCAGGGAACAGGATATCCGGCTGATTCACGTCTCCACCGATTTCGTGTTCGATGGGGAGTCTGCTCACCCCTACACCCCGGATGCGCCTACCGCGCCCCTGGGGGAATACGGGCGCAGTAAACTGGCCGGAGAACTGGCGGTGTGCGACGCACAATCGCAGGCGCTGATACTGCGCACCGGTTGGGTGTATTCCAGCTACGGCAATAATTTTGTAAAAACCATGCTGCGCCTGATGGCCCAGCGGGATGAATTGGCGGTAGTGGCCGACCAGGTGGGAACGCCCACCTGGGCCAGGAGCCTCGCCCTGGCTCTGTGGGCGGCGGTTGCACGGCCACATCTGAGTGGCATTTATCACTGGAGTGATGCGGGTGTATGTAGCTGGTATGACTTCGCGGTGGCGATTTGTGAAGAGGCCTGTGATCTGGGTCTGTTGGCCAGGCCGGTGAAGATCCGCCCCATTCCCGCGAGTGAGTACCCAACGCCGGCGCGCCGCCCGGCATATAGCGTGCTGGATAAGGCGCGCAGTTGGCGGAATCTGCAGCTGGAGGGCGTTCACTGGCGCCAACAGCTGCGCACCATGCTTAAAGATTTCATGGAACTGGAAAATGTCTAAGTCTCTTTTAGTAACCGGGGCCGCCGGTTTTATCGGCGCCAATTTTGTTCACTACTGGGCCAGGGCTTACCCCGAGGATAAAGTGGTGGCATACGATGCGCTCACTTATGCGGGCAACCTGGCCAGCCTGGATGCCCTGCAGGGGAACCCGAACTTCAGTTTTGTCCACGCGGATATCTGCGACTACGATCGGGTGTTGCACACCCTGCGCGAGCACAGCGTGGATACGCTGGTGCACTTTGCCGCAGAGAGCCATGTGGACCGCTCGATCACCGGCCCGGATGCCTTTATCGAGACCAATGTAGTTGGCACACACAGCTTATTGAAGGCCGCACGGGAGGTCTGGTTGGGGGGAGACGCGGTTGTGCCGCACCGTTTTCACCACGTATCAACCGACGAGGTATACGGCTCACTCAGCGCCGATGCCCCCGGCTTTCACGAGCAGCAGAAATACGAGCCAAACTCGCCTTATTCCGCCAGTAAAGCGGCCTCCGACCATCTGGTGAGAGCCTATTTGCACACCTATGGTCTGCAGGTGAGCACCAGCAACTGCTCCAATAATTACGGGCCCTACCACTTCCCGGAAAAACTGATTCCCCTGTGCATTACCAATATTCTGCGCGGCTTGCCCCTGCCCGTCTACGGTGACGGCAGCAATATCCGCGACTGGTTATATGTTGAGGACCACTGCCGGGGTATCGATCTGGTGTTGCAGCGTGGAGCGGTGGGCGAGACCTACAATATCGGTGGCAACAACGAGTGGAACAACCTGGACATCGTACATTTGTTGTGTGATCAGATGGATGCTCGCTGCGCCGTGGATCCGTCGCTGGCTGAGCGATTTCCGGCCGCGCCGGGCGCCAATGGCGGCCGCGCCCGCGACCTTGTCACGTTTGTCGAGGACCGCGCGGGACACGATTGGCGCTACGCCATCGATGCCGGCAAGATCATGGGCGAATTGGGCTACACCCCCCGCGAGAGCTTCGAAACCGGGTTACAGCGCACCCTGGATTGGTTTCTGTCCAACCAACAGTGGTGGGAGCCGCTGCTTATCAGGGACCAGGTCTGAATTACGGCACGCAATAGCTGTGCGGGACTAATCCCCAGGCGTTAAAACAGCGGTATTTCAGCCCAGGCCAGGCCCTCGGCATCCTTAGTGGAGAGTTGGGGTCGCCCTCCCTCAGGCAGGGGCCATTCGATGCCCACCGTCGGGTCATTCCAGGCCAGGCATATTTCACTGTCAGGGTGGTAGATGTCCGTGCACTTGTACTGGAAGTCTGCGTATTCGGAAGTCACATAAAAGCCGTGGGCAAAGCCCGGTGGCACCCACAGCATGTGATGGTTATCGGCACTGAGCGTTTCACCATACCACTGTCCCAGGGTTTCTGACTCGCGCCGCAAGTCCACCACGACATCGAATACCTCGCCGGATGTGACCCGCACCAGTTTGCCCTGGGTGTGCTCGGTCTGGTAGTGCATGCCGCGCAGTATACCCCGGGCGGAACGGCTGTGGTTGTCCTGCACGAAGCTGATATCCAGACCCGCCGAGCGGAAGGTCTCGGCGCTCCAGCTCTCCAGGAAAAAACCGCGCTGGTCACCGAAGACCTGTGGCCGCAACAAGAAGACGTCTTGCAGGGGGGTTGCTTCAAGCTTCATCAAAAACCACCCCATCATCGTTGAGCAAGTGTTTCAGGTAAACCCCGTACCCGCTTTTTTTCAGTGGCGCAGCAAGCGCCAGCAATTCATCGGCACTGATGTAGCCCATGCGGTAGGCGACCTCTTCGGGGCAGGCTATTTTCAGCCCCTGGCGCTCCTCTACTACCCGGATGAAATTGGCCGCATCCAGTAGAGAGTTGTGCGTCCCTGTATCCAGCCAGGCGGTGCCGCGGCTCATCACTTCAACACGCAGATCGCCGCGCTCCAGATAGGCCTTGTTGATATCGGTTATTTCCAGTTCGCCGCGCACGGAGGGTTGAATGCTCCTGGCGATGTCCACCACATCGTTATCGTAGAAATACAGGCCGGTGACCGCGTAGTGTGAGCGCGGATTGGCGGGCTTTTCCTCGATATTCTGGGCCACGCCATTCTCGTCAAAACTGACCACCCCATAGCGCTCGGGATCCTGCACATAATAGGCAAAGACTGAGGCGCCCGTGTCCCGTTTGGTCGCATGCTTCAGCTTGTTGGTAAAGCCGCCGCCGTAGAAGATATTGTCCCCCAGTACCAGGCTGGACGGAGAATTTCCGATGAAGTCCGCGCCGAGAATAAAGGCCTGGGCCAGCCCGTCGGGACTGGGCTGTACCGTGTAGCTGATATTGATGCCCCAACTGGAACCGTCCCCCAGCAAGTCGCTGAAAGCGATCTGGTCCCGGGGTGTGGTTATGATCAGGATATCCCGGATGCCGGCCAGCATCAGGGTTGCCAGGGGGTAGTAGATCATGGGCTTGTCGTAGATCGGCATCAGCTGTTTGCTGACAGTGCTGGTCAGTGGGTGCAGGCGCGTGCCCGAGCCACCGGCCAGAATAATGCCCTTGTAGGGTTGAGCGGTCATGGTGTGCAGTCCAGATAAGTAAGCCGGGTGAGTATACCGGTAAAATCACAGGGGTGGCGACCTGCTACCGACACTCAAATGCGCTGTACGCTGGTCAAGGGGGTGGATTTTTGACCAACAGCTGATTAAAATCCAGCCTGTTTTGTTGGGGGCACCTGGTTGGTTGTCTACACAGGATTATGTACTTATTTAAGTAATGTCGGGTAGGTAGTGTAAGTCCCGCTGTACGGAGCACATGGAGCCACCTTCGGCTGGACCCCCACGCCTTTGAGTGGACCCATGCACACCGCGCAGCTATTGAGTGTCGTATCCACCATGGCATTTACCGTAGCCTCTTAAGTAAACGCTATTCAGACCTGATCCCTAACACCCCCAGTCTGATCCATATGAAGTCATTGAGAGGAAGCCATTATCAGGCGCCTTGATAGATTACCGGCCGGTCCCCAGCCATTGGCCGGCGCGACAAGCGAACCTGTTCAGCTGGCAGCGCCGGGAAAGCGCCTGCGCATTGCCCTGCTGGGGTACCGCAGCCAGCCATACAGCGGCGGGCAGGGGGTCTATCTCAGGTATTTGAGTAAAGCCCTGGTGGATGCGGGGCACACGGTAGATGTAATCTCCGGTCCGCCCTACCCGCACCTGGATCCCAGGGTTCGCCTGATTGAGCTGCCCAGCCTGGATCTGTTTGAGAATGGCCTGCTGTCCCTGCGTCCACGGCACCTCAAGTCCCTGACCAATGTTATCGAGTGGCTGAGCAAGCTGACCGGGGGATTTGCCGAGCCCTACACATTTGGGCGCCGGGCGGTGAAATACCTGCGCCGGCACGGCCACAATTACGACCTGATACACGACAACCAGAGCCTCAGTTACGGCATGCTCCAGATCCAGAAAATGGGCCTGCCGCTGGTAACAACCCTGCATCACCCCATTACCAGTGATTTGCGCATCGCCCTGAATGCGGCTCGTAACTGGCGGGAGCGCCTGCTTATCCGCCGCTGGCATGCCTTTTTGAACATGCAAAAGAAAGTTGTAAAGCAGTTACACAATATCGTTACCGTATCCGACTGTTCGCGCCAGGACATCGCCCGGGACTTTGGTTTGCAGCCGGCGGGCATCAGCCTGGTGCACAATGGCATCGATACCGAAGTATTCAAGCCCATGCCGGCTGTGGTGCGCAATCCCATGCGCTTGATGGCGACCTGCTCCGCGGATGCGCCCCTCAAGGGGTTGCGCTATTTATTGCGTGCTTATGCCCGGCTGCTCAAGCAATATCCGGAGCTGGAGCTGCTACTGGTAGGTAAGCCACAGCCGGGAGGCAAGACGGAAAAATTGGTGCGCCGTCTCGGCATTGCTGACAAGGTGCAATTTGTCAGCGGCATCACCACGCAGCAAATGGTCCGCTACTACGCGGAAGCGGCTATCGCGGTGGTTCCCTCAGTATACGAGGGCTTTGGCCTGCCGGCGGGGGAGGCCATGGCTTGCGGTGTCCCTGTGGTCTCCACCGATGGTGGTGCCCTGCCGGAAGTGGTGGGTGATGCCGGCGTGATTGTGCCGGTAAAAGATGTCGATGCCCTGGTTGCGGCAATCGATACATTGCTGCGCAGCCCCCAGGCGCGTGCAGAGTTGGGTGCCCGGGGCCAACAGCGCATTGGCGAAAGCTTTTGTTGGCATGTTTGTGCCCGCCAGATGACCGATTATTACTGGGAGGTGTTGGTCAGTGCAGACCGTTGATTTCAGCCATTTCCCGCTGGCCTCGGGTGACGTGGTGCTGGATCTGGGCTGTGGCGAGGGCCGCCATGTGATCTCCGCTTACGTTGAGGCCGACGTGCATTCGGTCGGCGTGGATCTGTCACTGGAGGACCTGAAGACCACCCGCGACAAATTTACTGATTTCGAGGAGCCCGAAAACCCGGCGAAGTCGTTTGGCCTGTCTTCCGCCAATGCTCTCGAATTGCCCTTTGCTGACAATACCTTCGACAAGGTCATCTGCAGTGAAGTACTTGAACATATCCCCGATTACCAGGGAGCCCTGTGCGAGATAGGGCGGGTACTCAAGCCGGGCGGTTTGTTCTGCGCCAGTGTGCCGCGCCGTTGGCCGGAAAAAATCTGCTGGGCGCTCAGTGATGCCTACTATCAGGTACCGGGAGGCCATCTGCGAATTTTTCGCAGTAACGAGCTGCGTCACGAAATCGAACAGCTTGGATTCAACCATTACCACCGTCATTGGGCGCACGCTTTGCACGCGCCCTTCTGGTGGCTGCAATGCCTGTTCTGGAAAAATCGGGACAGCAACTGGCTGGTGGCGCAGTACCACCGTATGCTGGTATGGGATTTGACGGAGAATCCGGTGTTGACCCGAATAATGGAGAAGTGCATGAACCCGGTTATGGGTAAAAGTGTGGTGATGTATTTCCGCAAGGAAGCTGTGTCATGAGTGGACTCTATCTGAGTCGCGGCTTGTTTCCCCAGGAATTCCTGCGCCCTACCGTGCAGTTCATTCTCGATTGCCAACGCGACAGCGGTGAGATTCCCTGGTTCGAGGGCGGTCACACCGACCCCTGGGACCATGTGGAATCGGCCATGGGACTGTCCATCGGCGGTGAACTGGAAGCGGCCGGCAAGGCCTATGCGTGGCTGGCCAGGATGCAACTTGAAGATGGCAGTTGGTGGGCCTCCTATCGGGGAGAGGAAGTCGACAATCCCCAGCGGCGGGAAAGTAATTTTGTCGCCTATATTGCAGCAGGCGTCTGGCACCATTTCCTGGTGTCCGGCGATTGCAACTTCCTGCGCGCCATGTGGCCCATGGTCGACAAGGCGATCGGTTTTGTCGTGTCCCTGCAGACTGAACACGGCGACATCTACTGGAAAGTGGATGCACAGGGTATCCCCGAGGATGATGCGTTGCTAACCGGCTGCAGCTCCATCTACAAAAGCCTGGAGTGCGCCCATAACATCGCCGCGACCCTGAGTGAGGACCGCCCGCAGTGGCTGGTCGCCCGTGACCGGCTGGGTGTGGCTCTGCGGTACAAGCCAGAGCGCTTTGATCGCACCTGGGAGAGTAAGGCACGCTACTCCATGGACTGGTTTTATCCTGTGCTGAGCGGTGCACTAACCGAGATGGAGGCGAGAGCGCGGCTGGCCGGGCGTTGGGATGAGTTTGTGGAGGACAATCTGGGTTGTCGCTGTGTCTCCGATGAGCCCTGGGTTACCGTGGCCGAATCCTGTGAGTTGGTGATGGCATTACTGGCGGCGGGCGATCATGCCCGCGCGGTGGAGGTCTACAGCTGGGTGCACCAGTGGCGCAGTGGTGACGGCTCTTACTGGACCGGCTACCAGATGGTTGAAGACCTGCTGTGGCCGGAGGAGAAGCCCACCTGGACGGCAGGTGCCATATTACTGGCGGCGGATGCCCTGACTGAGCACACGGGAGCCTCAAAACTGTTCTGCGGTGTGCACTTATTGGATGCGACACCGGATGCTTCCCTGGTGCGGCGTCTCCTCGTCGATTAAAGCGGGTGGTTACAGGCGCCGCAGCAAACCCAGGCTGTTGACCTGCCCCAGGTTTTCAAACAGGCCTGAAGCCTGTGCCATACGGTAGACGGCGTAGGGCGCCTGGCCACCCGCATGGGCATCGGCGAACAAGTCATGTATCGCCAGTACGCCACCCCTCATCAGATGCGGCATCCAACAGCGATAGTCGGTCAGCGTTGCCTCCAGGCTGTGCCCGCCATCGATAAAGACCATCGCCAGGGGTGTCTGCCAATGCCTGGCGGCGACTGCTGAGCGGGCCACTACCGGGACCACCACGTCATTCAGCCCCGCCCCGTGAATATTGCGGCGAAACTCTCTGAAACTGTCCATGACCCCTTCGCGGTTGTCATACAGTTCAGGGTCGTGAAAGAACTCGCCCTGCTGGTGCTCTTCCGAGCCCCGGTGATGATCCAGCGCGAATACCGTACTGTTAGTCCGTTTACAGGCCAGGCCCAGATAGATGGTGGACTTGCCGCAGTAGCTGCCGATTTCCAGTACCGGCCCCGCAATGCTCTCCTGCAAAGCCTGTTCGTACAGGGCCTGCGCTTCATCTGTGGCAAGGAAGCCCTTGATCTGGTCGATGTCGGCAGGCAGGTCGGGGATTATTGTCATGGCGCTCATTGTGAGGCTAAAGGCAGGGCAAGTTAGCGGGTTTGTCCGGCGCTGGCAAGCGCCGGACAGTGGTCAGAACCGCTACCTGTGCCATGTTATGATGGCCGCGTCCCGTTACTACACCACTGGCGACAGTCAGGCCACAAGGAACATTCCATAATGAAACTGGATATGCCGCGCTTCGACCAGGCCCGTGTGGTGGTACTGGGGGATATTATGCTGGATCGTTACTGGGAGGGGGGCACTTCCCGTATCTCGCCGGAGGCGCCGGTGCCGGTGGTCAAGGTGGAGCAGATTGTGGACCGGCCGGGCGGCGCGGGCAACGTGGCTCTGAATATCGCCGCCCTGGGGGCGCAGGCCAGTCTGTTGGGATATACCGGTGATGATGAAATGGCCGATTCCCTGCAGAATATGCTGGGTGGGGCCGGGGTTCATTGCGCTTTCACCCGCGTACCGGGGCATTCCACCATTACCAAGCTGCGGGTAATCAGCCGCCATCAGCAGCTGATACGCCTGGATTTCGAGGAACCGGCCCCACCCCCGGGTAGCCCCTCCCTGGCTGAGCGCCTGCAGTCACAACTCGATGGCTGTGGTGCGCTGGTGCTCTCCGACTACGCCAAAGGCGCCCTGACGCACAGCGCATCCCTGATCGCGGCGGCAACCGCCATGGGGGTTTCGGTGCTGGTAGATCCCAAGGGTAGTGATTTTGCCCGTTATCGCGGGGCGCACCTGTTGACTCCCAACCTGCACGAGTTCGAGGCGGTTGTAGGTCGCTGCACGTCAGAAGGGGAATTGGTCGCCAGAGGCCAGAACCTGATGCAAGAGCTGGATCTGGGGGCCCTGTTGGTGACCCGCGGCAAGCACGGTATGACCCTGCTGCGCCCGGGGGCCGAAGAACTGCACTTGCCTGCCCGCGCCCGGGAAGTATTCGACGTGACCGGTGCTGGTGATACGGTGATCGGCGTCATGGCAGCCGCTGTCGCGGGCGGAGCGAGTCTGCCCCAGGCGGTAACGCTGGCTAATATCGCGGCCAGTATTGTGGTGGGTAAACTAGGTACGGCGGTGGTCAGTGTTCCCGAGTTGCGCCGCGCGGTGCAGCAGGACCAGGGTTCAGAGCGCGGCGCTGTGACACTGGATCAGTTGCGGATTTCGGTGGCCGATGCGCGTAGTCATGGTGAGCGGGTGGTCTTCACCAACGGTTGTTTCGATATCATTCACGCGGGCCATGTGAGTTATCTGGAGCAGGCGCGACAACTGGGTGATCGCCTGATTGTCGCGGTCAACAGTGACGACTCGGTCAGGCGCCTCAAGGGCGAGGGGCGCCCGATTAATCCCGCAGATCGCCGCATGGCGGTGCTGGCCGGTCTGGAGGCGGTGGACTGGGTCGTGTGTTTTACAGATGACACTCCCACGTCCCTGTTACAGGCGCTACAGCCGGATGTCCTGGTCAAAGGCGGTGACTACCAGAACAAGGAAGACGTGGTCGGTTGGGAGATGGTCGAAGCGTATGGTGGTGAGGTGCAGGTCGTGGCGGTGGTAGATAGCGTTTCCACTACCGCTATTGTCAGTAAAATCCAGCGAAATAGTAAAGACTGACTAACCCAAAATATTGCGCACAGCCTCTACGTTGGCTTGCAGGTGGGCGGGGGTGATGGTGCCGATGATGGCGGCACTGGTAGCGGGGTGGGCGAACACCAGGTCCATACTGGCCTGCACCGGGTGCGGGTACTCCCGCGCCAGATGCCCGCTGGCCAGAGCCTTCTTGATCAGGGCTCCCCTGCCCAGGCTGGCGCAGGCATCGAGTACCGGTAATTCCTCCTGCGATTCCAGGTTGTAGGTAAGCATTACCACGTCGCTGGCGGCGGCCGCAGCCAGGCCGCCCTGCACAGTTTTAGTCGACATGCCGAAGGCCCTTATCAGACCCTCTTGTTGCAGTTGTTCCAGGACTTGCAGGGTGCCCATTTGCTGGATGATGTGCAGGTCATTGCCATCGGAATGTACCAGCATAATATCGATCACAGCAGTATTGAGACGACGCAAGCTTCGTTGCACAGACTGTCGCGTGTGCTCGGGGGTAAAGTCAAAACAGGAACGCCCCGCCTCGAACTCTTCTCCCACCTTGCTGCAGATCAGCCAGTCGTTGCGCTGTCGCGCCAGCAATTTTCCGAGGCGTTCCTCACTGTTGCCGTAGGCCGGGGCAGTGTCGATCAGGTTGATGCCCAGGTCCCGGGCCTGGGCCAATAGTGCCGCCGCGCTGCGGTCATCCGGTATGGTAAAACTCTGTGGGTATTTAACCGCTTTATCCCGGCCCAGTTTGACTGTGCCCAGGCCCAGTGCGCTGACTTGAAGGCCGGTACTGCCCAGGGGTCTCATCCAGCTCATCGGAACAGGGTATCCCAATAGGGTGCGGCGATCGGTGGTTGTCCCATTGACTGCAATAGCGACAGGTCCGGCCGGTACCGGGGCAGGATGTTGTCGCTCATCAACCGGCGTTGGATTTGGTCGGCCAGGTCCGGGCTGAGGGTGAGTTTGGTGGGCCAGGCGGCCAATGTATTGTGGACGCTGTCGACCTTACCTACAAAGGCACTGTCGGGGCGCAGCAGAGTGGATTGACGGGGTTCCGCCCGGTCCAGCCTGAGCGTACGCCACTGCGTTCGCCCCAGGTCTATCCATGGCAGCAGCTCAGTCAGTTCCCGCCGCGCCTTGTCGATCTGCTGCTGCGGGTCGTTATCGACGCCCTCGGTGGCAAGGTCTCCCCCCAGGTACCAGACTGGTTCATCGGCGCGGGTGCGATGGCTGGAAATGGTGAGCCGCGGCGACGGGCTGCCGCCCATGCAGTGAGCGAAGAAGTTTTCCCGGTACTGGTGTTTGACCAACACTTGTTGCAGTGGCCGTCGCTGCATAGCGGGGGCGGCGCCCCCCAGGGCCGTAATCAGGGTCTCGTTGCCGCTTCCCGCTGTCAGCAATAATCGCTCGGGAACCACGGTGCAGTGGGGCAGAGCCAGCGTGGCCCGGCCATTGTCACGCCGCAGTGAAGCGCTGTGCCAGTCGATGCTGAAGATGGCCTGCCGCTGTTGTCTGGCCAAGGTCTGCACCAGCGAGGGTACATCCAGGACCAGATCTATCAGCTGGTATACCTGACCATGAAACGCAGCGGCCTGTAGTGGAACGGGGTAGTCGTCGGCTTTAAGTTTCTCCACGCGCCCGCGCAGCATTTTGCTGGCAAAGAAAGAGGTCAACCGCGACTGCAGGCTGGCGCTGGACCACAGGTAAAAGCTTTCACTGAGAACCTTGCACGCCCTGAGGTCTACCTTGCCAGTGCCCGCCAGGCAACCGCGCCAGATGGAGGGCATGGCTGATATGGTCTGTGAATCACCGCTCCAGGCGCCGCCCAGGGCGTATTTGATGCCGCCGTGTATCATGCCCTGGGAACCGATGGTCTGGTCGCTGCCCAGGGCTCCCTGTTCGAACAGGATGGCGCTGTAGCCGCGATTGCGCAGCTGATTCAGAGCCCACAAGCCGGCGATACCACCGCCGATTATTGCGATGTCGGTGTGTAATGTTTGCCTGCTCATCCCGCCAGTGTACTACCCCGATAATTGAAGGGACGATTATAGCCCGCCAGAAGAGCCTGGTGCTCCAACCACCTGATCCTAACTTATCAGGTGGTTGGAGCACCAGTGCTCACTGGCCAGGAAAAGAGCCTGACGTTATGCTGGGAGCCACTATCAGCCAGGTACACTGAATGCGCTATCTGTACAGCGCCCTGTTTTACGCTCTGCTGCCCTTTGTTGTGCTGCGCATGCTGCTGCGTTCGCGCCGCGCCCCCGACTATCGGCGGCGCCTGGCGGAGCGCTTTGGTTTCTTTGCCGCGCCGACTGATACTGCGCAGCCGGCGATCTGGGTACACGCGGTATCGGTGGGGGAAAGCATGGCGGCAGCGCCGGTGATCGAGAGTTTGTTGCAGACCTATCCCGACCATCGGTTGGTGGTTACCACCACTACCCCTACGGGGTCGCAGCGGGTGCAGGCGCTGTTTGGGGATCGCGTATTCCATGTCTATGCGCCCTGGGATCTGCCCGGGGCGGTGCGCAGGTTTTTACGTCGTACCCGGCCTTCTCTACTGCTGATTATGGAGACCGAGCTGTGGCCCAATATGCTGCACTACAGCTCGGCCCGGGGTTGCAGGATCATACTGGCGAATGCCCGGCTCTCGAAACGCTCGGCGAGGGGCTACGCCCGCTTCGGTGGGTTTACCCGCACAATATTGAGACAGCTGGATAGCGTGGCCTGTCAGTCCGCAGTGGATGGACAGCGTTTTTTATCCCTGGGTCTGCCTGTAGCGGCCCTTCACGTGATGGGTAGCATCAAGTTCGATCTGCAACTGGACGGGGCTATGCGTTCTCTGGCGGCCAATTTGCGCCAGGACTTCGCCGCGGATAAGCGGCCTATCCTGGTTGCTGCGAGCACCCATGCCGGTGAGGACGAACAAATACTGGCGGCCTTCGCCACGCTCAGGCGATTTGTGGATAACTGTCTGCTGATTATTGTGCCGCGACACCCGGAGCGTTTTGATGTGGTTCACTCCCTCTGCTTGCGCGCGGGTTGGCAGGTGGTGCGCCGCTCTGTCGGTGTAACTCCCGCTATTGGTGACGATATCGTGCTGGGCGATACCATGGGTGAGTTACTGTTGCTACTTGGTGTCGCCACCGTGGCGGTAGTGGGGGGTAGCCTGGTGCGCCATGGTGGACACAATGTACTGGAGGCGGCGGTCTGGGGAGTGCCCGTGGTGACAGGGCCACACATGTTCAATTTTACCGCCGCCAGCGACATGTTGGTGAGTGCCGGTGCCATGATTATGTTGGAGGATGCAACGCAATTGGGGGCCTGCCTGGTCGAGTTGCTGGACGATCCCCAGCGTTGCCGGCAGATGGGCGTGGCAGCGCTGCAGGTGATGGCGGACAACCGGGGTGCGAAAAAAAGACTGCTGGAACTGGTGGCTGGTAATCTGGCAGGCGCCTGAGGCAAGCGCCTGCCGGGCGACGCTATTTTTTGGTGGTAGTGGTTGACGGAGCTGGCGCAGGTATCATATTGGAGCCCAGCCGCAAGACATCTTCAGGGCTGAGCAGGCCAGACTGCTCTTTCAGGCGCAACAAATTGAGAATGTAGTCGTAACGGCTGTTGGCATAGTCGCGCTGG
>QNFR01000054.1 GCA_003646405.1 Gammaproteobacteria bacterium | reverse complement strand
ATGGCGGGCAGAACTGCGGTCTCAGAGACTCTCACGCACTGACGGGTTACGCTGGTCGCAAAACTGGATACGGGAGAATAATCGTGCACATTGACAATGAACGCTGTGAATCGGGAATCGAAGGAGTCGCGGACTCCGATGATGATGCGAATGACGAGAGTCTGCGCTGGCTTCTGGAGATGGACCTGGCGGAGCCCGAAGAGAAGCTTTTCACTGTTTCGGGAAATGACTATTGTGATGAGGGGCTGTCGGACTATGAGATCGAAGTGGCCAGCCGGCCCCTGGTCAGAGGCAACGCTAACAGCGATGAACTGTCCACTTATGTCAGTGAAGAAATAGTTATGTCTTCAGATAATGAGAGGAGCGATATTTATACGGATACTATCGAGACCTCTACCGAAGATATCGAAGCCACCGCTACCGGGGCTGACATGGCTGTCGACTATTCCAACAAGGGTCATGCCCGGAGTCTGGCTGCTACCACTGCCGATATGGATGGCTCCGATATTCTCGGTTTAACCGAAGATGATGATATGGGGGAGACCTTCCTGTCTATTAAGCGGGTCAAGGCGGTAGTTGAGCCCCCGGTCTCGCAACTGTCTGTCATTGTCGCCACCCCCGCCGTCAACCTGAGTGAGGTGCCGGCACCCTATCTTGTGGCTCAGCCGGGCACCTATACCGTTGCGAATGAAGGCCCCTCGCAGGACGATAGTGCGATCGGTAGTGATGTCGCGCCTGATAATGTTCTGGACTATGTGGCAAGTATGGCGCCACCCGCCGATGATGATGAATTTGATCAATACCTGCTGGGCGGTGAGCATCTGCTTGATAGTGGTTCGGATCCGGATGAACTCGCAGTGGCGTGTCTTGAGGATGGCGTTTCGGTTGACCCATCGTCGGGAGTCGATATCGATTACCACGAAGATTTCCGCGCCATGGATGGATTCGATCCCGGATCGGTTTCAGCGATTACATCAGTAATCTCCCTGGTTATGGAAGAAATTACCTGTAAGGCGCGTGAACGTATCGAGGAACTTGGCTTTGCGGCCAACTCTATCGAAGTCGATGTGATGTTGGGTAACGAGCCTCTGGCTATCAAGCGCTGTTATGCCGAGGGTTTTGAACCGGTCACTACGATTTGCGCGGAACTGCCGCTGGTGCTACAGGAGCTGTCCAAGTCTGAGCAGGATGCGATATATGTGCGGCTGTTTCACGGGCAAACCAACGAGAACTGGAATGATCTATTCAGTTCCGAGTTTTCTGGCGAGTGTCGGCCTGAGCCGGCTATGGATGTTGAGCAAGGGGACGTACCGCAGGCCGACGACTGGATGTCAGAAGCCGACTTTGCGCATGATATCGTGGGGGCAGATTTTACCGAGGCGCTTGATATGGAAGGCGCGTCGCACAGTGCAACGGATATCGATGCCGTGTTCGACGATCTGTTTGGGACAGAGGTCGATAGTGATGCTGATGATGTCATCGATGCCACGGCGGACAGCGCAGTAATAGACGAGTCGATAGAGAGTGTTGGTTTTGACGAGGATATTTTTGCGGAGGATATTTTTGGTGAGTTGCCGGCTACTAACGACGCTACTGTCAGCGACATCGATGCCGCATTTTCCGGCGTTGCCCAGCCACAGGGCAGTTCTGATGAAATTTGTGGTGTGGACGTCGATGAATTCGCAGGTGGTAACCAGCTTGAAGAGCCGGATTCTACAGGCGACCACGATGACGTCCCGAACGTTTCAAGTCCCGCCCGGGACGAGTCGGATACGACCTGGTTTATTCCCGAAGGAATCGTATTTAGCTACACCAGCAAAAGCAGCACAGAGATATTCTCCGATTTCCTCGATGCCTTCATCGAGGAGGGTTCCGCTGAGGTGGAGAAGCTCGAGGATGCCTTTAGTGAGTGGGAAAAGGATGCAACGGTAGATTCAGCTTTTGTAACAGTGACGCGCATTTTGCACACCATCAAGGGTATTGCTAAAGGTGTAGGCCTGCAACGTTACGGCACCCTGGTTCATAATTTCGAAACACTGCTGGAGGCCAGGCCACGTCCGCAATCCGGTGCCGAGCAAGACTACTTCCATATGTTGAACGTTTGGTTGGACGCGGTAGTGCGCGGGGTCGAGTATGTGCAGGAGCATCGCATTGATATAGCGAGTGAACTCCCTGTGCACGGTGGTGGGTCGATTGCCAGGGAGGAGCCTTTGGCGGCCCAGAGTGACTCGATTGAAACTATTGAGATACCTGCTGATGAATTGGCGGGCTCTCCAACTGTACAAAACAAGGCTGCCGTTGCACGTCGGAAAAAGCGGGATCGACAGTTGGCGGACGAGGGCGCGAAGTCACTGGCGGCACAGCAGTCAGTCCGTATTACCTCGGAAAAGCTTGATCACCTGTTGAACCTGACCAGCCAGGCGCAGCAACTCGGGGTGCGCTCCGCGCAGAGCACTTCGCGTAATAAACGCGTCTCGGCGGAACTACAGGCCCGCTTGACTTCGGTGAGGTCTCATATCGCCAAGATTGCGGACCGTGCCTTGCTGAACGTGAATGTGAACGCCAGAAGCACTCGTTCCACAGCTGACCTTGATGCCCTGGAGATGGATCAGTATTCAGAGTTACAGGAAGCGGCCAATATATTGCGCGAGGGTGTGGAAGATTTAGTTGATATGGTCGATCTGGCCAGTCGCCAGAATGCACTTGTTGAGGCACTTTTGAAGCAGCAGTCATCAGTGATTTCCAGTATTACATCATCTATTCAGGCCGCACGGGTGGTGCCCATGTCACGCTTGATGCCGGGCCTGCGCCGTATCGTTAGAACGGTCAGTACGGACCTGGATAAAGCGGTTTCTTTCAAAGTGCTCAATGAGGCCGGCGCGCTGGATCGGGATTATTACGCGCGCTGCCAGATTATTCTGGAGCACATGGTGCGCAACGCCCTGGATCATGGTATTGAGTCGCCTGAAGAGCGCCTGGCGGCGGGCAAGCCAACTGCCGGGCGCATCACTATCGATGTTCGCAAGTCGGGCGGCGATTACATTATCAAGCTCTCTGACGATGGCCGGGGTATAGACCCCGATGTGATTCGTGAGTTCGCCTATGACAAAGGTCTGGAGATCGACGTCGATGCCCTCAGTGATGAAGAAGTTATCAGACTTATATTCCACAAGGGTTTTTCCACGGCCAACACACTGAGTGAAATTTCAGGTCGTGGCGTGGGTATGGATATCGTGATAACTGAGCTGCAACAGCTCGGCGGAGATATACAAATTCAGTCGGCGGTCGGCCTCGGCACTTCTTTTGAGGTTCGAATTCCTTCCAACGTCAGTGTCAATGGTGCGCTTTTTGTCACAGCGGGTGAAAGTGCCTATGCAATTCCCTTGAACGGGCTGATCGCGGTGGAGCACGTCTCTGTAGATGAGTTTTATTCAGCGGTAGAGCGAGGCGAGACCTTGTCGCTGTTTGATATGGAGTGTGAGCCCACCTATCTGGCCACCCTGTGCCAGGGTGTAAGTTTGCCGGATCGCAGCGTGTGGGGGGCGACAGTTCCCATTATTATCGCCGGTTCTGAGCAGCGCCACATGGCCATCGCCATCGATAATGTGGAGGAGGCGCTGGAGCTGGTTGTTCGGTCTCTGGGCGCGCAATTTTCCTCAGTCCCCGGTGTCGCCGGTGCAGCGACTACGGCCGATGGCGAGGCGATTGTGGCACTGGATCTCAACCTGTTGGTGGCCAGTGTTGTGTCCGGGGATCTGGCGCCCGTAGCGGTGAGCAGAGACACAGATACGACATTACTTGCATTGGTTGTGGACGATTCCAGAACCCAGAGGATGGTGGCGACCAGTCAGTTGGATACCGTTGGTGTGGAAACCATTACCGCGGAGAATGGCATGGTGGCGATAGACCTGTTAAACGCCACCCATAGGCTGCCGGATATCGTTTTACTGGATGTCGAAATGCCGGTCAAAGACGGCATTGAAACACTGCGTGAAATTCGCAAGTCACAACGTTACGGACATCTGCCCGTCATCATGGTGACCTCGCGCACGGGCGCAAAACATCGCGCCCTGGCCAGAGACGCGGGATGTAACGGGTATATGGGTAAACCGTTCAACTTTCCCGGTTTGATTGAGCAAATTAGCGCGCTTACCGGCTATGAGCTGCAGCTACCTTAAGGAGCAATGATGACCGACGATGCGTCGCGCTGGTGTGTACTTATACCCTGTTCAAAAACCGAATCCTGGGCGGTACCGCAAAACTGTCTCGCTGAGATAGTCACGCTGCATGATACTGCGGAGCAACCCCCCCGGGAGCTGAGTTGGCGTGGCGTGTCTGTGCCGGTGCTGGATTTTGGCTGCGATGATGGCTGCCGGTGGCGGAAACAGCGCGATGGGACCGGTTTGATCGCTATTTTCCTGGGGCTCGAAGGGGAGGGTTGTGATTACTGGGGCGTCGCAGTGCGCGGTGAGGGGCTGGCGGTAAAGCGGGTTTTTGAACAGCAGGTAGAAGAGGCGCCTGAGGCGGTGCAACAACATGCCACGGCTGCTTTCACGCTGCAAGGCGCAGTTTATCAGGTCCCTGATCTGGCTCTTTTGCAGAAAAAAATAGCAACTGGCCTGAACGCGGCCCAATACTGACTGGAGATTGTAAGCTTGCATCTTGATAAGATCATAGAGCGCATTGATCGGGCTTTTGGTGAGGCCCCCGCTTTCCCGGATCACCCTCTGGTGGGGCGGGATATTGAAGTCCTGGGACACGTGCTTGGGGGTGACAGTTTCCAGGTTTACCTGCAGGACCAGGTTAATCGCCGGATTATCCGGGACTATTTGATCAACGCAGTGGTGCTCGGTTTTCTCTGTGAAAAGAGCCTGGCGGCCCTGATGGAGCAGGTGACCTGCAGCGAGGGGCGAGCAGCTTTATCATTGCATATGTTGATGAGTTCGGTAGAGAGCGCCAGCGAACTCCTGTCCAATGAGGGGTCACAAATGCTCGAGCCGTTGGTACCTGCGCCCGGTTCGCCGCCCCATATGAAGTTGGTACCCAGCTGATTTGCCATGAGCCACTGTGATGGTGCAATAAAAAAATGGCATGAAATACTCAAAATACCCCCAATATTCTTAGTAAATATAAAAAAAAGGCTCAATTAAGGACTAATATTTTATTTTTATAAAATAATGGCAATATCTGTATTGTCACCATTCCCACTCCGGCTTATAACTTACCCGTCGCTGCAAGATGTAGCGACCTGGGAGGACTGTCTTGCTACACGCATGACCCTATCCGACCCAGTGGTAGCACTAAAGAATAAAACCGGCGGGGAGCCCGTTATGTTGACCTTAACACCTACTGCAGCTCTAGATAGAATTCCCACAAATGGCACTGAGGTTTTCGCCGTTATAGAGGGTAAAAAAGTCTTTCTTCCCTCTGACGCGAAATACGTCATGCAAGACCGGCGCGGTCTCTGGTATTACAGCAGTCGCAAGCCGCGGCCGAAAGAGGGTGACTGGACTCCGAACAAGACCAGCATTGCCTGTCGTACAGATCGCGGTTATGTGCGGGCGTTGAAAACAGAGACAGTTTCGCGGTGGCTTGATACCTGCCAGAGAACAATCCGCATAGTCCCGGGAGCTGCTGGCGCTCGTCGCCCTGCCGATGACTGATCAGCAAGAGCGCCGCCGCGCGACAGGCCTTACTCCAGCTTTCGAGAAGTTCCCTGCCGCCCGCCAATATGCATCACCAGTACACCGCTCTGGCCCGACCGGGTAGCGGCCGCCCCCTCGACAAGCGCAAATTTGTTAGAATGCAGGCTACTTGTCTGGCCCCGGCGTACTAATGAATCAATCACCCGTAGAATCACCCCCCACCCCGCCAGAGGAAGTCGCCCGCCTGATGCGTTTGGCAACCTACGCGTCGATCGCCGTCGCCACCATCCTGATTATCGCCAAGGCGGGCGCGTGGGGTATGTCTGGCTCCGTCAGCTTGCTGGCCACCCTGATTGATTCAACGCTGGATGCGCTGGCCTCGCTCATCAACCTCCTTGCCGTGCGCCACGCGCTGTCTCCGGCAGATAAGGAGCATCGGTTTGGTCACGGCAAGGCGGAGGCACTCGCCGGGTTGGGGCAGGCGGTATTTATTGTCGGATCAGCGGTTTTTTTGATGTTGGAGGGGGCGCGACGTATTGTTGACCCGGTCCCGCTTGAGTCTTATGGCCTGGGCATGATGGTTATGCTGTTTTCCATCGCCGCTACCTTGTTGCTACTGGCTTTTCAGCGACATGTGATCCGCAAAACCAATTCCACTGCGATCAAGGCGGATGCCTTGCACTACCGCACGGATCTTTTGGTCAATGCCAGTGTTATTGTCGCGCTGTGGCTGTCGGTGCAGGGTTGGGCAGGATTTGATGCCCTGTTTGCTCTTGGTATAGCGGTGTACATACTCTACAGTGCCTGGGAAATCGTCAATCAGGCTTTCGATCACCTGATGGATAGAGAATTACCGAATGCAGAGCGCGACAGGATCCAGCGCATTGCCACAGCCCATAAAGAGGTTCACGGCATGCACGACCTGCGTTCCAGGCGCTCCGGCACGGCGACTTTTATCCAACTGCACCTGGAACTGGATGACGACCTGACTCTGCTGCAGGCGCACAAAATCTCGGACGAGGTGGAATCGAATTTACAGGCGTCCTACCCGGGGGCCGAGATTATTATCCATATCGATCCCATTTCGGCGGTGGCAGATGAACCGGTTCCGGATTTCCTCCTCAACGACCAATAGACAAGCCGGGATTGGTACTCATGTTATAGCTCATTGGATGCTGCCGTAGGTAGCCGCTCTCGGGAGCTGCCTGTGGCCACCGCATGGGACGGTTAGAACTCGTACACCACCCGGGCAAAGGCGTTGGCGCCGTAACCGGGCAACCGTTCGCCCCTGGCGATATCGGAATTGGCCGCCCGGTTATAACCCCCCAGGTGATCCCGGTACTTCTTGTCAAGCAAGTTGTCCACACCCGCCGCCAGTTGCAGTTGCGACGTGGCCTGCCAGGCTGCGCTCAGGTTGACAAGGCCATAGCCGGAGGTTTTTTGCTCGCCATTCGTCTTGCTGACATCGTTCTGTTTCGCATAGAGTACGCTTTCCACGCCAGCGTTCCAATTGGCGGCGATATAGTTAAGTCGGAACGTGGCATTGGCTGGTGCGATTCGATACAGGTTGTCATTCGTGTCATCGCGCTTGCCGCGCACATAGTTGAGTAGACCCGACACCTGCCAGAAGTCAGCCAATTGCCAGGTCCAGTCCATATCAAAGCCGTACAGCTCGGCATCGACATTGTTGAATTGCAGGGGGTCGGGCATATTGGTGCCATTCATTGCATTCATCATACGTACGAACATGACCGCAGGCGCTACCTCACTGGGGGTGCCCTGGATGTAGTCATCGACATAGCTGTAGAAGATTCGCGGGGATATGGTCAGGGTGTTGTTGCTGTAGTCCAGGCCAAATTCGATTTGCCTGGAGACTTCCGGGTCGAGGTTGAGGTTCCCGGTATAGACGCGACCGTCGGCCAGACCGGCGGTCGCCTCCAGTGGCAACCACAAATAACGCTCCTGATAGCTGGGAGAGCGGTGTTTCTGGGCAACGCCGGCGTACCAGCTGCTGGTTTCGCTGGCCTTGTACCAGGCTTTGGCGACCAGGTCGACATTGTTGTCGTCTATATCCCGATCGGCGTTGTTAAAGGTATCACGCAGCATCTGTGCCGGCGGCATCATCATGGCGGGGGTACCGTCCACCTCGTTCGCATCCATTTCGACACGGTTATAGCGAATGCCGAACTCCCCGCTCCAGTGCTCACCAAAGTCCTGGCGGCGTTCCAGAAAAATACCGAACACTTCACGCTCGGCGCTATTGAAGTTCTTCACGAAAAACATCGGGTTGTTGGGGTTGTCGATATCCGAATCGTGCTCCGAACCAAAACCATCGAAACCGAACAGCCAGGCGCCGCGTCCGTCGTGCAAAGTGGTTTGCAGCTTAAATCCCAGGTTGTCGCTGGACGCGGTGTTTCTGCGCCAGCGATCGACCGGCGGCGCCTTGCGCAGATGATAATTGTCCATGCGGTGATCCAGATCGCTGCCATAGAGGGAGACATCAATTTCAATATCGGAATCGATTTCGTAGTTGTACTCCAGGTTGTACAGGTCGCCCTCGATATATTCAATGTCCATGGGCAGCGCCGGTGTACCACTGTCGCCCGTGTCGTTGTAGCCGTAATCCAGCTGGATGGTGTGATTACCCGTGCGGAATCCGTAGCCGATGTCATAGCGCTGCCGCTCGTATTTTGTGGGCTTAATGGTGCCGCCGTCGAATTCGGCGTTGCTGCCGTCTTCGGTCATGGCGGCCAGCTTGACCCGGTGTTGATCGTTACTGGCGTACAGGGAGGTATTGAGTTGATACCCATCGTTTACAGATTGGGCGCTGCCTATCATCCTGCCCGCCAGCTCGAAATCCTTACCCTTGGTGAAGCTGCCGTGGTTGGATTTCATGTCGATCGCGCCCCCGATGGATTCCTGGGCCACGCTGACCGGTACGATGCCACGATAAATTTCCAGAGATTCCAGTTGGCCGCTAACGGCGTAGGAGAGTGGCGGGTCCATCCAGTTGGGTCCGGAGGGGGCCAGTTGGCTACCGTCCAGGGAGGTGGCAATACGCGCCCCGAACATGCCCCGGTACTGGGGTATGCCGGTGAGCGGGCCATTGCTGTTGACGTTGGCGCCCGGTGCTTTTTTCAGCAACTGGGCCACGTCGGGGGAGATTACCAACTCGCTGGTGATGTCGATGGTGCGTGTGTCGTGGTAGCCGGTGACCAGCACCTCCTCCAGATGGTCGCCATGGGCGGGCAATATGGCCAGGATAGTGGCGATGCCCAGGTACAGCTTGCCTCTCAGCATGAGTTTCTCCAAAAGTGTGGGAATAGAAATCGGGGCAGTATATAGACTGGGGGGAGCTCCGACCTGCGGCATGTTGTCGCACCGTGGCTTGTGCGGTTCGACAGGGAACAGGCCAGCGTCACCAGCGGTGTATGATACGGCTCTGTCCGTGGTGGCGGATAACTGTGTCAATAAATGCAAAGGGATGAAGAATGAAAGCACTGGTATGCAAGGAATTGGGCCTGGCGGACAAGCTGGAGTTGGTGAATGACTGGGCAGAGCCGGAATTGGATGAGCACGATGTGCTCATCCAGGTCAAGGCCGTGGGGTTGAACTTCCCCGATACCCTGATTATCCAGGGGAAATACCAGATTTCGCCGGAACTGCCGTTTATTCCCGGTGGTGAATGCTCCGGTGTGGTGGCGGCGGTAGGGGCCAGTGTCACTCGTTTTAAAGAGGGCGAAAAAGTGCTGTCCGTGAGTGCTTCAGGCGCCTTTTGCGAAAAGATTGCGGTCCATGAGTCGGCGGTATTCCCCATGCCCGAAGGTCTCAGCTTCGAGCAGGCGGCTGGAATCAGCATCACCTATTTCACCTCCTATTACGCGCTGAAGCAGCGCGCCAATATCCAGCCCGGGGAAACCCTGCTGGTGCTTGGTGCGGCCGGTGGCGTTGGCACCACGGCCATCGAGTTGGGTAAACTGATGGGGGCCAGGGTGATCGCCGCCGCCAGCAGCGCTGAAAAGTTGGAGCTGTGCAAGCAGCTGGGCGCGGATGAGGTCATCAACTACAACGAGGCTTCCCTCAAGGACGTGGTCAGGGAGCTGACCGGCGGCAGGGGTGTGGATGTGGTCTACGATCCTGTGGGGGGTGACTACGCCGAACCTGCCGTTCGCAGCATGGCCTGGAATGGACGCTACCTGGTGATCGGCTTCGCCAGTGGCCCCATCCCGAAAATCGCGCTTAACCTGACCCTGCTCAAGGGCTGCTCCCTGGTTGGGGTATTCTGGGGCCGCTTCATCGATGAGGAGCCAGAGCAACATCTCAAGAACATTGAAGCGTTGTGGGCATTGTTCGCCAGCGGCAAAATCAGTCCGGTGGTGTCTGACAGCTTTGCCTTGGAGCGGTACGAGGAGGCATTCAATTGCCTGATCGAGCGCCGCGCCCGTGGTAAAGTGATCATGACTGTATAGGCGCGGCATCCGTGCAGGATTTCCAATTCAATAGGGTAGGGCGCAGCATGAGCAAACCAGTGGTACCCGGGCGGGCGGATTACAAGGTGTTCTATCCGATCACTACCCGCTGGTCGGATAACGATATCTACGGACACGTGAACAACGTGATCTATTACTCGTATTTTGACACCGCGGCCAACCGTTATCTGATAGAGGAGGGCGGACTGGATATCAGCGATGGTCGTATTGTCGGCTACGTGGTGAATTCCGGCTGCCAATACCACGCGCCCATCACCTACCCCGAAACCATAGAAGCCGGCCTGCGAGTCGACCGCCTCGGCAACAGTTCCGTGCAATACGGCATTGCCATTTTCAAGGCAGGCGAGGCCGTTGCCGCCGCCCACGGGCATTTTGTGCACGTCTTTGTGGAGCGTGAGGCCAACCAGTCAGTGCCCATTCCACAGAACCTGCGGGCTGCGCTGGAGCGATTGCGAGGCTAGTCAGTGCGTATCCGGGGGCCGGCCCGGGATAAAACTCCCCCGGTTGTACTGTGGTCCCGCATACGTTTACAATTCTCGTGTCTCCACTAAGGCAGATCAGGCTGAGCCATGTCCTATGCATACCCGAACTACCTGATTTCAACGGAAGAGCTCGCCGACAGCTTATCGCGGGTACGGGATAAACGCGGACAGCCGGGTCGTGTTTTACAGTACCGGTCACATGATGTGGGCAACGAGGGCCTGGTGGATGCTGCATTCCTGCGGCCACAGGAACGTTGCCGTTCTCGACGGCGGTTTCGCCAACTGGCGGCGTGAAGGTCGTGCGATTACCGATGAGGTGTTGACGGCGCCAGGCGGAGACCTCGAGGTCAGCCTTAATTCCGCCCGATGGGCGGACAAGGAACAGGTCGTCAGCGCAATCAGCGATGCTTCAGGTCCGCCGATGAGCTCAAAACACTTTTTACCGCAAAGGGTGTTCTGGAAAACCCCCGGGTTATCGCCTACTGCGGTGGTGGCATATCGGCGACGGTTGATGCCCTGGCTCTGACGCTCATTGGCCATGACAATGTGGCGGTCTACGATGGCTCCATGAGCGAATGGGTGAGGGATGAAAGCCTGCCACTGATCACTGGCCACGAATAGCCTGCAGCGGAGTCTGGACAGCCAGCAGCCTATCCCCTACAATCTCTCGCCAGATTTCACACACTCGGCCAGCGCACCGGGTAATGTGTATCCCTGTGAATAACCAGAGCTGATTTTATGTGAAAAGGCGAGATGAGGTTTCCCATCTCGCCTTTTTATGGGCGCGCGCCAGCGTTATTCCACTGATTAGTTGGAGGTTTGCTTGTTCAGTCCGGCCATACTAGCACTTGAAGATGGCAGTATTTTCAAAGGCCTGGCGATAGGTGCTGAGGGTAGCTCGGTTGGTGAGGTTGTTTTCAACACCGCCATGAGCGGTTATCAGGAAATCCTGACCGATCCCTCCTACGCACGGCAGATTGTCACCCTGACCTACCCCCATATCGGTAACACGGGCACCAATACCGAGGACGAGGAGTCCACCGCTATCTGGGCCGCCGGTCTGGTTATTCGGGATTTACCGCTGCTGGCCAGTAACTACCGCAACGAGCAGGGCTTACAAGAGTATCTGGTGAGCCGCGGTATTGTGGCGATTGCCGATATCGATACCCGACGCCTGACCCGTATCCTCAGGAAAAAAGGTGCTCAGAACGGTTGCCTGATGGCGGGTGAGGGTATCGATGAAGCCACGGCGTTGGCGCAGGCGCGGGGCTTTGCCGGGCTCAAGGGCATGGACCTGGCCAGAGAGGTCACAGTAGAGCGCAGCTACCCCTGGACCGAAGGCAGCTGGGAGCATGGCGTCGGGTATACAGAGCGACCCGCCGCGGATCTGCCCTGGCACATCGTGGCTTACGATTACGGCGTCAAGCGCAACATACTGCGCATGCTGGTTGACCGGGGCTGTCGTTTAACGGTGGTGCCCGCACAGACGTCGGCGGCAGATGTGCTGGCATTGCATCCCGACGGGGTATTCCTGTCCAACGGCCCGGGCGACCCCGAGCCCTGCACCTACGCGATCGAGGCGATCACAAAAATTCTGGATACGGATATCCCGGTATTCGGGATCTGCCTGGGCCACCAGCTGCTGGGCCTGGCCAGTGGTGCTGTGACCATGAAAATGAAGTTCGGCCACCACGGCGCCAATCACCCGGTGCAGAACCTGGATGACGGCACCGTGCTGATCACCAGCCAGAATCACGGTTTCGCCGTGGATGAAACTCAGCTGCCCGCGAACCTGCGGGTCACCCACAAGTCTTTGTTCGATGGCTCCCTGCAGGGTATTCACCGTACCGACAAGGACGCCTTCAGTTTCCAGGGTCATCCGGAGGCCAGCCCCGGCCCCCACGATGCCGCCCCCTTATTCGACCACTTTATCGAATTGATTACAGCAAGAGCGGATGGCCGCCCCGCAGGAAAAAGTTGACCGCGTATGCCTAAAAGAACCGACATCCAAACCATCCTGATTCTCGGTGCCGGGCCTATCGTTATTGGCCAGGCCTGTGAATTTGACTACTCCGGCGCCCAGGCCTGCAAGGCCCTGCGTGAAGAGGGTTACCGGGTTGTCCTGGTGAACTCCAACCCGGCCACCATCATGACCGACCCGGATATGGCCGATGCCACTTATATCGAGCCCATCGAGTGGCAGACGGTGGCGCGCATCATCGAGATTGAAAAGCCGGATGTGCTGCTGCCGACAATGGGCGGCCAGACCGCTTTGAACTGTGCTCTGGATCTGGCCCGTGAAGGTGTGCTGGATGAGCACGGCGTGGAAATGATCGGCGCGAGTGTAGAGGCCATTGACATGGCGGAGGACCGCCAGCTGTTCGGCCAGGCCATGCAGCGCATTGGCCTGGAAACGCCGCGCAACGCCCTGGCCCACAGCCTGGAGGAGTCATTCCAGGTGCTGGACCAGATCGGTTTTCCCTGTATTATCCGGCCCTCTTTCACCATGGGTGGTTCCGGCGGGGGTATCGCCTATAACCGTGATGAATTCGAAGAAATCTGTGTCCGCGGCCTGGACCTGTCGCCCACCACGGAATTGCTGATCGATGAGTCCCTGATTGGCTGGAAAGAGTATGAGATGGAGGTGGTGCGCGACAAAAACGACAACTGCATCATCGTCTGCTCCATCGAGAACTTCGATGCCATGGGCGTGCACACGGGCGATTCCATCACCGTGGCACCGGCCCAGACCCTGACCGACAAGGAATACCAGATTATGCGCAACGCCTCCCTGGCGGTGTTGCGCGAGATCGGTGTGGAAACCGGCGGCTCCAATGTGCAGTTCGGGCAGGATCCGAAAACCGGGCGCATGGTGATTATCGAGATGAACCCCCGGGTATCGCGTTCCTCGGCGCTGGCGTCCAAGGCCACCGGCTTCCCCATCGCGAAAATAGCCGCCAAACTGGCCATCGGCTACACCCTGGACGAGCTGCAAAATGATATTACCGGCGGCGCCACACCGGCGTCCTTCGAACCGGCCATCGACTACGTGGTCACCAAAATCCCCAGGTTCGCTTTCGAGAAATTCAAGGGAGCGGATACCCGCCTCACCACCCAGATGAAGTCCGTGGGTGAAGTCATGGCCATCGGTCGCACTTTCCAGGAATCGCTGCAGAAAGCCCTGCGCGGTCTGGAGGTGGGCTCCGCCGGTTTTGAGCATATGATCGACGTGGACAACCCCGACTTGCGGGCCGAACTGGTTGGTGAGTTGACCAACCCCGGGCCGGATCGTATCTGGTACCTGGCGGACGCTTTTCGCGCCGGTATGAGCACAGACGAAATTTACCAGTACTCCGGTGTGGATCCCTGGTTTCTGGTGCAGATCGAGGATATCGTGAACACTGAGAACAGTCTGAAGGCGGTTGAGCTGGAGGAGTTGGCACAGCGGCAGATGTTCGCCCTCAAGCGCAAAGGTTTTTCCGATGAACGGCTGGCCGTACTGCTGGGCGTGTCCGAGACAGAAGTGCGTGAGCATCGCCAGGGCCTGGGCATTCGCCCGGTGTACAAGCGTGTGGACACCTGTGCCGCTGAATTCGCCTCCGCCACGGCCTATATGTATTCCACCTATGAGGAGGAGTGCGAGGCGGCGCCCACCGACCGGGACAAGATTCTGGTACTCGGAGGTGGCCCCAACCGCATTGGCCAGGGTATCGAGTTTGATTATTGCTGTGTTCACGCGGCGCTGGCCATGCGCGAAGACGGTTATGAAACCATCATGGTCAACTGCAACCCGGAGACTGTCTCCACCGATTACGATACCTCGGATCGCCTGTATTTTGAGCCGGTGACACTGGAGGACGTGCTGGAGATTGTGGACCTGGAGCAGCCCAAGGGTGTCATCGTACAGTTTGGTGGCCAGACGCCACTGAAGCTGGCGCGGGCCCTGGAGGCCCAGGGCGTACCCATTATAGGCACCACCCCGGACGCCATTGACCGGGCCGAGGACCGGGAGCGCTTTGCGCAGATGATCCGGAAGCTGGGCCTCAAGCAGCCCACCAACACCACCGTGCGCAGCACCGACGAGGCCGTGGTCGCGGCGGCAACAATTGGTTATCCGCTGGTCGTGCGCCCCTCTTATGTGTTGGGCGGTCGCGCCATGGAAATCGTCTACCGGGAGGAAGACCTGTTGCGTTATATGCGCGAAGCGGTACAGGCCTCGGACGATGCGCCGGTACTGCTGGACAGTTTTCTCAACGCCGCCGTCGAGGTGGATGTCGACGCGGTGAGCGATGGCGAGGAAGTGGTGATCGGCGCCATCATGCAGCATATCGAACAGGCCGGCGTGCACTCGGGTGACTCCGCCTGCTCCCTGCCGCCCTACAGCCTGGACCCGGCGGTGCAGGATGAGATGCGTGAGCAGATCAAACAGATGGCCCTGGAGTTGGGCGTGAAAGGCCTGATGAATGTGCAGTTGGCCTGGCAGGATGATGAGATATACGTGATAGAGGTGAACCCCCGGGCGTCGCGCACAGTGCCGTTTGTATCCAAGTGTATCGGCAGGTCCCTGGCCAAGGTCGCAGCCCGCTGCATGGTGGGGCAGACCCTGGCGCAGCAGGGGTTTACTGAGGAAGTGGTGCCACCTTACTACAGCGTGAAAGAAGCGATATTACCCTTCAACAAATTTCCCGGCGTGGACCCCATCCTGGGTCCGGAGATGAAATCCACTGGTGAAGTCATGGGCACCGGTGATACCTTTGCCGGCGCCTTCGCCAAGGCGCAGTTGGCAGGTGGCGGTGTTGTTCCTGACGGTGGCACGGCACTTATCAGTGTGCGCGATGTAGACAAGCCCGGAGTGGTAGGCGTGGCGCGGGATTTGTCGGCCCTGGGCTTTTCCCTGGTGGCCACCGGCGGTACAGCCAAAGCGCTGGAAGATGCTGGCCTGACGGTGCGCCGGGTGAACAAGGTGACGGAAGGTCGTCCCCACATTGTGGATATGATCAAGAACGATGAAGCGGACTTCATTATCAACACCACCGAGGGCCGCCGTGCTATCGAAGATTCGGCGTCCATTCGGGCCAGCGCTGAGGCGCACCGGGTGTTTTACACAACGACCCTGACCGCCGCCGAGGCGATCTGCATGGCGCTAAAGCATAAAGGGGACAAGACAGTGCGGCGTTTACAAGACCTGCACAGGAGTATCACAGCATGAACAAGTTTCCGATGACAGTGACCGGGGAGGCAACCCTGCGTGCAGAGCTGGATAGGCTGAAAAGGGTCGAGCGCCCGCGCATTGTGCAGGCGATCGCCGAGGCGCGGGAGCACGGCGATCTCAAGGAGAATGCCGAGTACCATGCCGCCCGTGAGCAGCAGAGCT
>QNFR01000053.1 GCA_003646405.1 Gammaproteobacteria bacterium | reverse complement strand
AGGTCACAGATATCGGGGTAGTCCCCGGCCTGCTGGTTTAGCTCGTGCAGGCGAGGGGCGTTGCAGTGGGACATTTCAGAGCGCAATTGCGGCAGGGCCGCCAGAGAACTGAGCAGACGGGTCAGGTCCCGGGGCCTGGCGGAACGCAGGGCCACGCGGGTGAGAATGCGTTCCATATCGCCGATGGGTTTGAGCGTGTCCCGTACGGTCTCGTAGCGGTAGTTGTCATTGAGGACCTGAACCGCCCCCTGGCGAGCCTGTAGTACGGGGATGTCGTTGAGCGGACGGTGCAGCCAGCGACGCAGCAGGCGGCTGCCCATGGCCGTGACCCCCTTATCCATCACCGAGAACAGGGTATTGCTGTCGCCGCCGCTCATATTGACGTCTATTTCCAGGTTGCGCCGGGTGGCGGCGTCCAGAATCACGCTTTGCGCCCGGCTCTCCTGGCTCATGCTGCGGATATGGGGCAGATTGCCGCGCTGGGTGTCTTTTACATACTGCAGCAGGCAACCGGCGGCGCCGATGGCCACTTCCAGACCGTCGCAACCAAAACCCTGCAGGTCATGGGTCTGAAACTGGGCGTTCAGGGCGCGGCGGGCGCTCCCGGTATCAAACTCCCAGGCCGGTTGGCTGCGGGCGCCGCTGCGCCCGGTGATCGCGGAGTGGTAGATGGTTTCGTGGTAAAGGGTTTCCGCGGGATTGAGTCGCTGCAATTCACCGCCAAGCGCCTCTTCGCCACTGACTTCCAGCACCCGGAACCTGCCTGTGCTCAAGTCCAGGTAAGCTATACCGTAAGTGTCCTGGTGCAGTGATATGGCCAGCAGCAGGTTGTCCACCCGGTCGTCCAGCAGGGCCTCATCCGAGAGTGTGCCGGGCGTAATGATCCGCACCACCTTGCGCTCAACCGGCCCTTTACTGGTTGCGGGATCACCGATCTGCTCGACGATAGCGACCGAGACACCGCTTTTTACCAGGCGGGCCAGATAGCCCTCGGCGGCGTGGTAGGGTACGCCGCACATGGGAACGGGCTCGCCGGCGGATTTACCGCGGGCGGTGAGGGTGATATCCAGTAGCTCGGCGGCTTGTATGGCGTCGTCAAAGAACAGCTCGTAGAAATCCCCCATGCGGTAGAAAACGAGATCCCGGGGGTGCTCCGCCTTGATGCCAAGGTACTGCTGCATCATGGGGGTATGTTCGGAACTTTTAGTTTTTAAAGAGTTTTCTTTCAATTTGGTTTCTGGATTGCGAGGCTGGGTAGGCTTGGGCCGCTAACAATATCAGGTTCGCGGACCCTAATGTAGCTAGTGTACCCGAACCTTTGGATATGTCATGCCCGGACCCGGGGGTGTAACCTACAGTCAATTTTTTTAAGAGTTGCCATCATTGATCTGATCGCTCTGTCCCAGCAAGATTGGGCGTCTTTTTTATGGCTTATCCAGCTGCTGCAGTTAACAGAGGTTTTTTTATGTCAAACACCGCTTATATATACGACGCTGTGCGCACGCCCCGCAGTAAAGGCAAGCCAGGGGGCAGCCTGTACGAAGTCAAACCTATTGATCTGGGTGCCGGCCTGCTGCAGGAATTGCAGTCCCGCCATGACCTGGATACGTCTTATGTTGACGACGTGGTGATGGGCTGTGTCACGCCGATAGGTGAGCAGGGCTCAGACGTCGCTAAAATGATCGTACAGAATGCCGGCTGGGACGAATCCGTGGCCGGTGTGCAGTTGGATCGCTTCTGTGCTTCAGGCCTGGAGGCGGTTAACATCGCAGCCCAGAAAGTGGCATCGGGTTGGGAAGACCTGGTGGTCGCAGGCGGTGTGGAATGTATGTCGCGTGTCCCAATGGGTTCTAACGGCGGTGCGATGGGCGGTGATCCCGCCTTCTGCATGAAGTCGGGTTTTGTGCCCCAGGGTATTGGCGCTGACACTATCGCCACACTGGAGGGTTGGTCCCGGGAGGACGTGGATGCTTATGCGGTGGAATCCCAGAGGCGTGCCACCCATGCTCGTGACAACGGTTATTTCGACAAATCAGTTGTTCCTGTCGTGGATTACAATGGCCTGGTTATTCTGGAGAGGGACGATTTCATCAAGCCCAACACGTCGATGGAGGCACTGGCCGGACTGCGAGCCTCTTTCGAGAAGATGGGCCAGTTTGGCTTTGACGACGTAATTCTCCGCAAGTACAGCACCCTGGACAAAATCAATCATGTGCATACACCGGGTAATTCCTCGGGCATTGTCGATGGCTCCAGTGCCGTGCTTGTGGGCAGTGAAAAGGCTGGCAAGGACCTCGGCCTGACACCGCGAGCCCGTATCCTGGCGACAGCGGTACTGTCGACTGATCCGGTCATCATGTTGGTTGGCCCCGGGCCCGCCGCCAAAAAATGCCTGGATAAGGCGGGTCTGAGTGTCTCCGATATCGACTTGTGGGAAATCAACGAGGCCTTCGCCGCGGTCGCCATGCGCTATATGAAAGACCTGGATGTAGACCACGAGATAACCAACGTCAACGGCGGTGCCATCGCCATGGGACACCCCCTGGGAGCGACGGGTGCGATGCTGGTCAGCACCATGCTGGACGAACTGGAGCGGCGCAATATGAAACGCGCCATGTTGTCACTGTGCGTGGGTGGCGGTATGGGCATCTCCACTATTATCGAGCGTGTTTAATTGAGGTTAAAAGACTTATGAGTGCATTCAACTATGAAAAGGACGCTGACGGTATCGTGACAGTGACCATGGACATGAATGGCCCGGTGAACGCGATGAACGATGAGTATCGCACGGCCATGTCCGACACGGTGGACCAACTGGAGCGGGAAGAGGGACTGACGGGTGTGGTGTTCGCCTCGGCCAAGAAAACCTTCTTTGCCGGTGGTGACCTGAAAGAACTGCTCAACGTGGAGAAGGGCGACCAAGGCGCATTTATGGACATGTTGCAGGCCACCAAAAGTGTACTGCGCAGGCTCGAAAAACTGCCGGTACCGGTAGCCGCGGCGATCAATGGCGCGGCGCTGGGCGGCGGGTTCGAGATTTGCCTGTGCTGCAATTACCGTGTGGCCTGGGACAATCGGTCGGTACAGCTGGGCCTGCCTGAAGTTGGCCTGGGTTTGTTGCCAGGTGGTGGTGGCATCGTGCGCATGGTCAACCTGCTGGGA
The DNA here is from genome assembly GCA_003646405.1 of Gammaproteobacteria bacterium. Lineage (GTDB taxonomy): Bacteria > Pseudomonadota > Gammaproteobacteria > Pseudomonadales > Halieaceae > JBALVO01. Next base: position 12,918 of record QNFR01000053.1, on the reverse strand, counting down.
CTGGAGAAGGCCCTGCCCTACTTGCTGGAAGGCAAAAAGTTGGCGCCGGCAAAGTCGCTGACGGAAGGCATGATTCACGCCACTGTGGACACAGTCGAGGAACTGGTGCCCAAGGCCAAGGCGTGGATTATGGCAAGCAAGGGCAGCGAGGAGGCCGCGGTGCAGCCCTGGGATCGCGACGGCCACCGCATCCCGGGCGGCGGCGCCAGTTCACCGAAACTGGTCCAGCTGATCATGGGTGCACCCGCCATGCTGTGTCAGCAAACCCGTGGCCTGTTGCCCGCGCCGGAAAAAATACTCGATTGTGCGGTCGAGGCAGCGCGACTGGCTTTCGATACCGCGCTGGAAATTGAATCGCGCGGCCTGACCTACCTGGTGGTAACCCCCCAGGCCAAGAACATGATCTCCACCTTCTTTTTCGGCATGAACAGGGTCAATGGCGGCGCCAGTCGTCCGCAAGGCATTGATAAATACACGACCAAAAAGGTCGGTGTGCTGGGCGCGGGTATGATGGGGCAGGGCATTGCCTATGTATCGGCCATGGCGGGCATTGAAGTGGTGCTCAAGGATATTTCCCGGGAATCCGCCGACAAGGGCAAAGCCTACAGCGAGAACCTGCTGGCCAAACGTGTTTCTCGGGGTCGTATGACCGAGGACCAGAAGGGGCAGGTACTGGACCTGATCAAGCCGACAGCGGAAGACAGCGACCTGCAGGGTTGCGACCTGATCATCGAGGCGGTGTTCGAGAATATCGAACTCAAGCACCAGATCACCCGGGCTACAGAGGGCCATCTGGCCGAGAATGGTGTGTGGGGTTCAAATACCTCGACACTACCTATCACCCAACTGGCACAGGCCAGTGCCAGGCCCGAAAACTTCATCGGTGTGCACTTTTTCTCGCCGGTGGACAAGATGCCCCTGGTGGAAATTATCATGGGCGCGAAGACCTCCGACGAGACCCTGGCCAGGGCATTTGACTATGCACGCCAGATCAAGAAAACTCCTATCGTGGTTAACGATTCCCTGGGATTTTTCACTTCCCGTACATTTGGCACTTATCTCGACGAGGGCGTGCGGTTGTTGAGCGAGGGCACTCATCCGGTGCAGATCGACAACATGGGCAAGTCCGTCGGCATGCCGGTTGGCCCTCTGGCCGTCTACGACGAGGTAAGCCTGGAGCTGACCCGCAAGGTGCAGGAAACCTGGAGTGAAATGGGCGTACTGGACAAGTGGGGCGACGGCAGCGTCACTCGCGGTGTTATCAACACCATGGTAGTGGAAAGCGGGCGCGGTGGTCGCCACCACGGTGGTGGTTTCTACGAGTACGCCGAGGACGGCAGTAAAGCGATCTGGCCACCTCTGTTCGATCTGTATTACCAGGCGGATTACCAGATCAGCGAGCGGGACATCAAGGACCGGTTGTTGTTCCGACAGGTGATCGAGTCACTCAAATGTCTGGAGACCAATGTGCTGCGTTCAGTGGACGATGGCAACATCGGCTCTATCATGGGCATTGGCGCACCGGTGTGGACCGGCGGTTTCCTGCAGTTCGTCAATACCTATGGGGTACAGGACTTTGTCGATCGCTGCGGCGAGTTAGCGCAAAAATACGGTGAGCGTTTCCAGGCGCCGCAGATCGCGCTGGATCACGCCGGCTCGGGCAAAGGATTCTCCGGCTGATGAACAATCTGCTGCCTCTGTGATCGTGCTGAATGCTCTCGCCTCGCGTCATAGGATGGGTCTATACTGGTCCGGTATCAGATGACCAGGGAGTGGGGCGGCTTGTCTATTCAACAAGTCATTGCAAAGCGGGTGCAGGAATACCGCGATGTTTCAGGCGGCTTGTTGCCACTGCTACACGCCATCCAGGGAGATATCGGCTACATTCCCCCGGCATCGGTGGCGGCCATCGCCAGCGGTCTGAATCTGTCCCGGGCGGAAGTGCACGGTGTGATCAGCTTTTACCACGACTTTCGCAGCGCGCCGGCGGGTCGGCATGTGCTGCAGATCTGCCGGGCGGAAGCCTGCCAGTCCATGGGCTCGCGCGAACTGGAGGCCCATGCCAGGAATACCCTGGGCATCGATTACGGCGGTACAACTGCCGATGGCGCCATAAGCCTGGAGCCGGTGTACTGCCTGGGCAATTGTGCCTGCTCTCCCTCTGTGCGTATCGATGACAGCATTCATGCCCGCGTCGACGCGGCCGCTCTGGATGTGTTGATCGCTTCACTTACCGATGCGGGGGAGAGCAAATGAGCCTGCGCATCTACCTGCCTGGCGATACGACCGCAGTGGCTCTGGGGGCCGATGAGGTCGCGGCGGCCCTGCTCGAACAAGCCAGCAAACGCTCACTGTCGATTGAACTGGTGCGCAACGGTTCCCGCGGTATGTTCTACCTGGAACCACTGTTGGAGATGGAGCACCAGGGGCAGCGCATCGCATTCGGACCGGTGAGCGCCGGGGATATTCCCGGTTTACTGGATGCGCTGGCTGGCGACGCCGCTCAACACGCACTCTACCTTGGGGCCACAGAAGATATTCCCTGGCTCAAAGGCCAGCAACGCCTGACGTTTGCCCGGGCCGGGCTTGGCGACCCTTTGTCACTCGCGCATTACCGCTCACTGGATGGTTTTGCCGGTTTGGAGAAATCCCTGCAGTTGACGCCGCAGGCTATTGTGACCGAGGTGACCGAATCGGGCCTGCGCGGCCGCGGCGGCGCCGCCTTTCCGGCGGGAATCAAATGGCAGACGGTACTGGACACGCCGGCCAGCCAGAAATTTATCGTGTGTAACGCAGACGAGGGGGACTCGGGAGCCTTTGCCGACCGCCTGTTGATGGAGGCCGATCCCTATCAGTTAATCGAGGGTATGATTCTCGCGGGTCTGGCGGTGGGAGCCACTCGCGGCTACATCTATTTGCGCTCGGAGTACCCAAAAGCTCTGGATACCCTTAATGCCGCGATTGCCATTGCGCAAGAGCATGCCTACCTGGGCGATAATATCTGTGGCAGTGGCAAGAGCTTCCACCTGGCGGTGCGAGTGGGGGCGGGTGCCTATATCTGTGGCGAAGAAACCGCGTTACTGGACAGCCTGGAAGGCAAGCGCGGCATGGTGCGGGTCAAGCCGCCCCTGCCGGCCATAGAGGGCCTGTTTGGCCAGCCCACCCTGGTGCACAATGTGCTGACCCTCGCGGCAGCTACGACGGTGTTGGCAAAAGGGGCTGCGTTTTACCAGGATTTCGGGGTGGGGCGTTCCCGCGGTACCCTGACGCTGCAGCTGGCCGGCAATATCCGCTGCGGTGGTCTGGTGGAGCTGCCGTATGGTACGAGTTTGCGGCAGGTGATCGAGGAGTTTGGTGGTGGCAGTTACAGTGGTCGCCCAATTCGGGCTATTCAGGCGGGCGGCCCGCTCGGGGCTTACCTGCCGCATTCGATGTGGGATACACCGCTGGATTATGAGGCCTTTGCCGCGATGGGCGCCATGCTGGGCCACGGTGGCATGGTGGTGTTCGATGATACAGTGGATATGAGCACCCAGGCGCGTTTTGCCATGGAGTTCTGTGCGGTGGAGTCCTGCGGCAAATGCACACCCTGTCGCATCGGTTCCACCCGGGGTGTTGAAGTCATCGACAGGATCATCGCCCGGCAGGAACCCGCGGCAAACCGCGAGTTATTACTGGATTTGTGTGACACCCTGGAGCAGGGTTCGCTGTGTGCCATGGGTGGGTTGACCCCAATGCCGGTGCGCAGTGCGTTGCATCATTTCCCCGAGGACTTCGGCTGAGCCCTGTCGTGTAGAATCAGTGGCCGGATAAACCCGGCCCCCAAGGGAATACCATGTTGCAGTATTACGAACCTGAAAAAGACTACGGTACTGCGGTGAGCATTTCCGCGGAGCCGGTGACCCTGTCAATTGACGGGGTGGAAGTCACCGTGCCGGCCGGGACCTCGGTGATGCGTGCCGCTGCCGGGGTCGGCATCAAGGTGCCAAAACTGTGTGCCACGGATTCCCTGGAGGCCTTTGGTTCCTGCCGGGTATGCCTGGTAGAGATAGAGGGTGTCAAGGGGTGTCCGGCATCCTGCACCACGCCGGTTGCGCCCGATATGATCGTGCGCACCCAGACCGAGGCTCTGGGCAAACTGCGGCGCAACGTGATGGAGCTGTATGTCTCTGATCATCCGCTGGATTGCCTGACCTGCCCGACCAATGGCGATTGTGAGTTACAGGATACCGCCGGGGAATTGGGCTTGCGCGAGGTGCGCTACGGTATGGCCGGCGCCAACCACCTCGCGCAGCCGAAGGACCGCTCCAACCCCTATTTTACCTTCGACCCGGCCAGGTGCATTGTCTGCTCCCGCTGCGTGCGTGCCTGTGAGGAAGTACAGGGTACTTTCGCTCTCACCATCGAGGGGCGCGGATTCAATTCCAGGGTCAGCGCCGGGCAGGGAGAGGCATTTATGGATTCCGAGTGTGTTTCCTGTGGGGCCTGCGTTAACGCCTGCCCCACGGCGACACTGACGGAAAACACCGTAATTGAGCTGGGCGTGCCTGAGCACTCGGTGGTAACGACCTGCGCCTACTGCGGCGTCGGCTGTTCCTTTCGCGCCGAGATGAAAGGCAACACGGTAGTGCGCATGATCCCTGACAAGGATGGCAAGGCCAATGAAGGCCACGCCTGCGTCAAGGGGCGTTTTGCTTTTGGCTACGCCACCCACAAAGATCGCATTACGCAGCCGATGATCAGGGCGAGCATCGACGATGCCTGGCGCGTGGTCTCCTGGGAGGAGGCTATTGCCCATACCGCACAGCGCTTCCGTGACATACAGGAGCAATACGGTCGCAACAGCATCGGGGCGATTGCCTCCTCCCGTTGTACCAACGAGGAGGTTTACCTGGTACAGAAGCTGGTTCGGTCCGGCTTTGGCAATAACAATGTCGACACCTGCGCCCGTGTTTGTCATTCCCCCACCGGTTACGGCTTGAAAACCACCCTGGGGGAATCGGCCGGCACCCAGACTTTCGCTTCCGTGGACAAGGCGGATGTGGTGATCGTGATGGGTTCCAACCCGACCGAGGCCCATCCGGTATTTGGTTCACGCCTCAAAAAGCGGTTGCGCGAGGGCGCCAGGTTGATCGTTATCGACCCGCGTGGTATCGAGTTGGTCAATGCGCCCCATATTCACGCCGACCACCACCTGGCCGTCAATCCGGGCTCCAATGTGGCGGTGCTCAATGCCCTGGCCCATGTGATCGTCACAGAGGGTTTGCACGATGCGGATTTTATACAGCAGCGCTGTGATGTCGCAGCCTTCGCCGTGTGGATGGAATTTATTGGCGCTGCGCGCCATTCCCCGGAGGCAACGGAGGAGGCGACTGGCGTGCCGGCCGGGGAGGTGCGCGCCGCCGCCCGCCTGTATGGGGGTGCCGGCAACGGCGCCATCTATTACGGGCTGGGGGTGACCGAGCACAGCCAGGGTTCCACCGCGGTGATGGGCATTGCCAACCTCGCCATGCTGACCGGCAACCTGGGTCGTGAGGGCGTCGGGGTAAACCCTATGCGTGGCCAGAATAATGTACAGGGCGCCTGCGACATGGGGTCATTCCCCCACGAACTGCCCGGCTACCGCCATTTGTCTGACGAGGTCACCCGCACCCTGTTCGAACGGGAGTGGCAGGTGACACTGGACCCCGAGCCCGGTATGCGCATTCCCAATATGTTTGACGCTGCGATAGACGGCGATTTCAAGGGTTTGTATTGTCAGGGCGAGGATGTGGCACAGTCCGACCCCAACACACAACATATCCAGGCGGCGCTTAAGTCGCTGGAGTGCCTGGTGGTGCAGGATATCTTCCTCAACGAGACTGCGAAGTACGCCCATGTGTTCCTGCCCGGCGCCTCATTCCTGGAAAAGAACGGGACATTTATCAATGCCGAGCGTCGTATTTCCCCGGTGCGCAAGGTGATGCCGGCGTTGAGTGGCAAGGAGGACTGGGAGGTCACGGTGGACCTGGCCAACGCCATGGGCGCTCCCATGAATTACCAGCATCCGGCGCAAATCATGGATGAAATCGCCCGTCTCACCCCGACGTTTCACGGAGTCAGCTACGACAAACTCGATGCCCTGGGCAGCATACAATGGCCCTGCAACGAGCAAGCGCCCGAGGGCACACCGACCATGCATGTGGATGAGTTCGTGCGCGGCAAAGGCTTTTTCGCCCTGACGGAATACGTGGCCACGGACGAGCGGGCCAACCGCAAGTTTCCATTGCTGCTCACCACCGGGCGTATCCTCAGCCAGTACAATGTGGGCGCCCAGACCCGGCGCACCGCCAACAATGCCTGGCATGGGGAGGACACCCTGGAGATTCATCCTTTTGACGCCGAAGAACGGGGCATTGCCAATGGCGACTGGGTGGGTATTGCCAGTCGGGCGGGCAATACGGTATTACATGCACAGATATCCGAGCGGGTGAAGCCGGGGGTGATCTACACGACTTTTCACCATCCGGTATCCGGTGCCAATGTCGTTACCACCGACAACTCGGACTGGGCGACCAATTGTCCCGAATACAAGGTCACCGCAGTGCAGGTCACGCGGGTCACTGAGCCCTCCTCATGGCAGGCGCGACAGCGGCAATTCGACCGGCGACAGCAGCAACTGTTGGCAGAGGCCAGCCAGTCATGAATGGCGCGGTGCAGCCCGGTCGTCAGGTTATCGATAGTCACGCCGAAAGAAGAGTGGAAAGCAGCTGAATATGTCGGTCAAACAAATCAATCATTTGGTCAAAATGGCTAACCAGATCGCGCTGAATATGGCTGCCTGGGGCGATGAAGAAGCGGTGGCCGAAAAAACTGGCGAGCACATTGAAAAGTTCTGGACTCGCGCCATGCGCGAGCAATTACTTGATTTTCGGCGTGCTGGAGGTGAGGATTTGTGCCCTGTGGTATGTAGGGTACTGGCATCGATGGATGAGACGAACTAAAGCGTATCCGGGAACGTTTGTTTTTGTCATCCCCGCCTGCGCGGGAATGACGGCGATGTTGGCAGAGCGGCGTTTCCGGATGCGCACAAAATAGAGAGGAATGAACCGATAATGAACAAGCTATTGAATCTCAAACGGGCCGCCCTGCTCGCAGTGGGCGTTGTGTTGCTCAGTTCAAGCACCCTGGTGCGCTCCGGTGACAACGAACCACCTCCGCGTATTCTGGTCACTGGGCAGGGCTCAGTCGATGTTACGCCGGATATGGCTGTACTGGTACTGACCGTGACCCGGGAGGCGGATACTGCGCGGGCCGCACTGACGGCCAATTCCAGCGCCATGGGAGATGTACTGAGTGCCATGGCGGCGCAAGGCATTGCCGAGCGCGACCTGCAAACCGCCAATTTTTCGATCCGGCCCATCTATACCCGGCCGCCGCGCAAGTCCTCCGGAGAAATGGAGGCGCCCAAAATTGTCGGCTATACGGTGCGCAACAGCTTGAGTGTGCGGGTGCGGGATATCAGCAAGGTCGGCGCAATTCTGGATAAATCGGTTACGCTGGGAGTGAATGAAGGCGGCAGTATTCTGTTCACCAATGACGACCCCTCTGCCGCCATGACGCAGGCGCGGGTAAAGGCTATGCAAGAGGCCATTGCCAAGGCCAAAACTCTGGCGCAGGCCGCGGGCGTGAAAACCGGCAGGGTACTGGAGATTTCCGAGCAGTCGTTTAACCCGCGTCCCATGCCCATGATGCGGGCCGAAATGTCCATGGCCCGGTCAGCTGATGCGGTACCCGTGGCCGCGGGAGAGAATACCTACAAAGTGACCGTGAATGTCTCCTTCGCGATTGATCAATAGGCGTTATCGCTAGGTATTGTCAAAAAGCACTATGGGTATAGAGATCAACCAGACCAGTTTTGCCGATCAGGATTACCTGGACTTCAGTGGCCGGCTGGAGGAAAACCTGACTGCGCTGCAGCAGTTGCTGGCCGATCCCGGTTTTGGCTGTGGCCCCCGTTCTCTGGGAGCGGAACTGGAGATGTATATTGTCGACGAAGGCGGCAATCCCCTGTACGCCAACCGGGAGATTCAGGCGGCAGCGGATGACGCGCAACTGACCCTGGAGCTGAACCGTTACAACCTGGAATACAATCTCTCGCCGCGTGCAATTACCGCCACACCCTTTGCCGCCACTGAGCAGGAAATCCTGGTCAAACTGCAACACCTCGGTGCAGTGGCCGCCGGATTGGGTGGACGCATCGTGCCTATCGGCATTCTCCCGACTTTGCGACAGTCTGATTTTGGCGCCCACTGCATCACCGACCGCAAACGCTATCGCGCGCTGGTCAGCCAACTGATCCAACGCCGGGGTGATGAATTCAATATCGATATCAATGGCCGGGATCCTCTCCAACTGAACATGGCGGACATTACGCTGGAGGGAGCCAACACCTCCTTTCAGGTGCACTACCGGGTGAATCCCCGGGACTATGCCGACACCTTCAACGCAATTCAGTTGATGACGCCACTGGCCGTAGCTATTGGTGCCAACTCCCCGACGCTGTTTGGCCACACCCTGTGGCACGAGACCCGCATTCCCCTGTTTAAACAGTCGATTGATACCCGGCATGCGGATCGCTACCGATGGCGGGAACCTGCACGGGTGAACTTTGGTCAGGGTTGGGTGCGCCGCGGGGCGGGAGAGTTGTTCCAGGAGGTGGTGCGTATTTACCCACCGCTGTTGCCAATTTGTGCGGCGCAGTCGCCGGCGTGGGAAATGGCGCGGGAGCAAACACCGTCCCTGGCTGAGTTGCGCCTGCACCAGAGCACCGTGTGGCTGTGGAACAGGCCGATTTATGATGATGCCGACGGCGGGCACCTGCGCATTGAGATGCGGACACTGCCGGCGGGTCCGACGGCGATAGACATGGTGGCCAACGCCGCCTTTCTGCTTGGTTTGGCCGAGGGCGTGCGCCCCCGCATCGATGAAATACTGCCGGCGATTCCCTTCAATATTGCCGAATACAATTTTTACCGGGCGGCGCAGCATGGTCTGGATGCCGGGCTGGTATGGCCTGAGTTTGGTCAATCCGGCTGTCGGGAACAGCCCGTCTGCGCCATTATCGAGCAGCTGTTACCTGTCGCTAGCCAGGGACTGGCTATGATCGGTGTTTCCGTCGATGAGTCAGCACGCTACCTGGGCGTGATAGAGCGGCGCCTGCAGCGGCGCCAGACGGGGGCGATCTGGCAGCGAAATATGCTGGCCAGGCTTAAACAAAAAATGCCATTAGACGCGGCATTACACCAGTTACTGGAGGTATTCATCGACTACAGCGCAGAGAATCTGCCTGTGGCTGAATGGCAGATATGAGACGATTCCGATTTAGCAGGAACCCCCTGGCAACCGACATTGGCCACAATGTGGAGGAATTTCTGCACTCACTGGGTGGGCCGACCTGTTTTTTCCTGGAGGGTGAGGATGACACCCGCACCCGCGCCCTGGTGACATTATTGCACGGTAATGAGCCGTCGGGCGCTATGGCCCTGTTCCGGTGGTTAAAATCCTGCGAGCGGCCGGCGGTGAATGTGGTTTGTATCGTCGCCTCGGTGGTGGCGGCGCTGGAACCACCACTGTTCAGTCATCGTATGCTGCCCCGGGCCAGGGATCTCAACCGCTGTTTTCGCCCGCCCTTCGATGATGCCCAGGGCGTTCTGGCTGAGGAGATCCTGGAGATACTGCATATGCATCACCCGGAAGCGGTGGTAGATATGCATAACACCTCCGGCTCGGGGCCATCTTTTGGTGTGTGTACGCACATGGACCGCCAGCACGATGCCCTGGTATCCCTGTTCACCCAACGCCTGATTGTCTCCAACCTGGGTCTGGGCGCATTGATGGAAATCAGCGAGCACTCCTACCCCACAGTCACCGTGGAAGTCGGCGGGCGACTCGATGAGGACGCCCACGCGTTGGCCTACGAGGGCATGTGTCGATATTTCCAGACGGAGACGGTGCTGGTCCATGAGGAGACTGACTGGGGTCTGGAACTGTTGCGCGATCCAATACGCGTGGAGCTGCTTGATAACGTGACCCTCACTTACGCGGAGGAGCCCTCCGCCAACTACGATATAACGCTCAAGACCGATATCGAGCACCACAACTTTGGCAGCGTGTCGCCCGATACGCTACTGGGTTGGGCCAGCGGTCCCGAGCGCAAGCTGTTTATGGCACTGGATGCAGGTGGTCGCTGCGCAGTCACCAGGCTGATGCGGATAGTCGATGGCAAACTCTACCCGGCGCACCCCCTAAAGCTGTTTATGATCACCAATAACGCCGCTATCGCTCACTCGGACTGTCTTTTTTACGCCGTGGCGGATGATGGCTCTACTATTTGTGCTTGAGCGATTAATGGTCGAATGTGTCAGTCGAATGAATTCGACTCTACAACAGAAGGTTACCCTGTAGGGCCGAATTCATTCGGCCAGCACTGCTTTTTAAACCGTTGCCACAGCGTCGCGACATCTTCACTGGAATCCGCTTCCAGGCGATAGTCTAGCTCTTCCCCCGCGAGTGCCTGGTCGATACCCAGTTGCTGCTCCATCACCGCCACACCCGCCTCTGAGGCATCCTGCCCTTGCCGTTCGCGCTCAACCAATCGCTGCCGGAGTTGCCCGGGCTGCGCTAAACAGTCAATGATAATAAAGGGTACAGACAGTTTGTGAGCCAGTGTGTGAAAAAAATCCCGGACATGGCGATGCAGGAAGGTGGCGTCGATAATGACCGGGAAGCCGGCCTTGATAGCCAGTTCGGCCAATACCTCCAGCCTGGTGAAGGTCTTGCGGCTCATAGCGGAACCGTACAACACCGCTTCATCTTGCGGCTCGCTGCGCTGCTCCGGTAACAGGCCCGCCAGCCGTTTGCGCTCCACATCGGAGCGAATGCGCACGGCGCCACTTGCCGCCACCAGCGCGCCCGCAATGGTGGATTTACCGGTGCCGGAGACGCCGTGTGTGATGGCGAGAAAGCACTGGTTTGGTTCGATGTAGCGCTGCGCCAGCTGCAAATAGCGCAGGAACTCCCGGTAGCCGTCGGCGGTGGTGATCGTGGTGCGTTGCGGTGATTCCCGCAGCAGACTCACCTTGGCCCGCACCATGGCAAAATAACTGCGATAGAGATCGAGCGGGGCGAGCCCGGCGTAATCGCCGCGGTATTCCAGGTAATCCGTCAGCAGGCGGTGCGACTCGTGGTGGTAACCGCGGGCATCCAGATCCATGGTGAGGAAAGCGATCTCGGCCACGCTGTCCATAATGCGAAAGGACGCATTGAATTCGATGCAGTCAAACAGTCGTACCGTGCCATCTACCAGGGCGATATTACCCAGGTGCGCGTCGCCGTGGCCGTCGATTACCCAGCCGTCGAGTACGCGCTGCGTCAGCACCGGTTGCAATTCGTCGTACCGCTGCACAGACCACTGCCGGACTTCCTCCAGTCTACGCAATTGGGCTGTTGGTAACGGGTAGTTACGGATCTGCTGGAAGTTCTGCTCGACGGCCTTATGCAGCGCCGCCGGTGTGCCCGGCTCACCGCTGCCGGGATCCGGGTGGCAGGTGGGCAAACTGCTGTGCAGTTGGGCCAGTTCCCTGGCCAGTGCGCGGAGCAGGCTGTGGCTTAATTCTCCGCGTACCGCGATATTGTCCAGTAGTTGTTTTTCATCAAAACGCCGCATCTTGACCGCGTAGTCGATAGTCGGACCGCTGCCCTCTAGCCGCGCCCCTTGCTCGTCCCTGGTGATGGGCACCACCGCCAGGTACAGCTCTGGTGAAAATCGGCGGTTTAGCCGTAATTCCTCCTCGCAAAAATGACGGCGCAGTTCCAGACTGGAAAAATTGAGAAACCCGAAGTTCACCGGCTTCTTGATTTTGTAGGCGTATTCACCCTTCAGAATCACCCAGGAAATATGGGTCTCCCGCAGGATGGCCCGCCCTGTGTCGTCGCTGCCGGGAGCCCCCGGGAGTAATTGCTGAATATTGGCGCTGTCCACGTAAAACTCTTGCCGATACCTGTGATTGCTCGAAACCCCGATAAGTTTACGCAAGCTCAGGCGAAATAGCCCCTGTAAAAAAATCAGTAAACCCAGTGTCCTGTGCTAGTGTGGTGTCCTGCGGCGGATAAAGTGTACATTCAGCGATATCGGGGACACTGGACAGGCGACTGCCGGAGGCATTATCAAAATGGGCATAGGATTATTTGCCGGGACGACTCCGGATACCAGTTTCGGACTCGTGGATTTTGTGACTTTAGCCCCGAATCTTACCCGCCCGCTATCAATATCGACCTGTCGCCATTTCAGGCGGGTTTTTCCAGCATCCATCAAATGACCGAATTTAATTACTTTTTGGTCTTGCAATCTGCTTTCAAACCACTGAGTATACATACAGTACTTTTGCTGTATAACTAAAACGGTCAACGCCAGTTGATAAATAACAACTGACTGGCCGGCCAATAAAGAACCAAGCCAATAATGAGCAAAAAAGAGAGGTCCACCATGGATGCCAATAAAGAAAAAGCACTGGACGCAGCGCTAACCCAAATTGAGCGGCAGTTCGGCAAGGGTACGGTAATGCGTATGGGAGACTGTGAGCACGTGGCCATTCCCGCCATCTCTACCGGGTCCCTGGGCCTGGATATCGCACTGGGCATTGGCGGCCTGCCCAGGGGCCGGATTTGTGAAATCTATGGTCCGGAATCATCCGGCAAGACCACCCTGACACTGCAGGTGATCGCCGAGGCACAGAAGGCCGGTGGTACGGCGGCTTTTATCGATGCGGAACACGCCCTGGATCCCTCCTACGCGGAGAAACTGGGTGTGAAGATGGACGACCTGATCATGTCCCAGCCGGATACCGGGGAGCAGGCCCTGGAAGTGGTCGAAATGCT
>QNFR01000052.1 GCA_003646405.1 Gammaproteobacteria bacterium | reverse complement strand
TGGGCAAGGGGCAGTGGGATGGTGACCGGGATAACTGGCCGGATGGTATCGCCGAGGATATCTGGTACGGGGTGACTACCGACCACAGCCAATGCAGCGGCCGGCGCTGTCCCAATGTCAGCCAGTGCAGTTTTTATCGCGCGCGGGATGAATTGCAAAGCGCCGATATCATCGTCACCAACCACGATCTCACCTTGTCTGACCTGGCCCTGGGGGGCGGCGCCATCCTGTCTCCGCCGGAGGAAAGCATTTATATTTTTGATGAGGGCCATCATTTACCTGACAAGGCCCTGTCTCACTTCTCAAGTTTCTGCCGCCTGCATACCACCATCCAATGGCTGCAGGACAGTAAGAAGCTGCTGGCTCAGTCGGCACCGGTTCTGGCCGGCCTGCAAAGCCTGCAGCGGCCTCTGCAGACCTTGCCGGCGGAGATGGATGAGGCAATCGCCAGCCTGCAGGTTGCCGAACAGGTGGTGGCCGCGCTGTTTGAAGAGTCGGATGTGGATGATAGCCGTGACGACCAGCGGCTGCGTTTTGAACACGGCCTGGTGCCGGCAGCACTGATGCCTGTGGCGGCGGCGCTCACCGGCCAGTTCCAGAAGCTTACCAGCGGACTGTCTCGCATGGAGAACCTGCTGGAAGAGGCGCTGGAAGATGACTGCCCGGGCATGGACAAGGCCGACATCGAAACCTGGCACATCAACGTGGGCGGCATGCTGGGCCGGGCGGAGAGTACCCTGGCCCTGTGGCAGGAGTATGCTGTCACCGGTGAGGGCGAGGTCCCGCCCAAGGCGCGCTGGATCACCCTGTTGAACAGCGGCGGCCAGTTTGGTTTTGACCTGCGTTGCAGCCCCGTTCTGGCGGCGGACATTCTGCAGGAGTGCCTGTGGTCGCGCGCCGCAGGGGTGGTGGTAACGTCGGCCACGATTACCGCTCTGAACTCCTTCGAGCGCTTTATTCTGCATTCCGGCGCGCCGCGCGAGGCGAGTTACAAGGTGGTGGCCAGCCCCTTCGATTATGCCAACGCGACGTTTGTTGTGCCCGCTATGGACTGTGATCCCGGCGACGCCCAGGCCCACACGGAGGCACTGATCGAGCAATTTCCGAAGATTCTGGACCCGGCTGAAGGCAGTCTGGTGCTGTTCTCCTCCCGGCGGCAGATGCTGGAGGTGTATCAGGGGTTGAGCGGGGAACTGGGCGGTATCCTCATGCAGGGAGATTGTTCCAAGGCGGAAATTTTACGCCGCCACCGGGAGGCGATTGACGCAGGCCGCGGCAGTGTGATCTTTGGTCTGGCAAGTTTCGCCGAGGGCGTGGACTTACCCGGTGATTACTGCCGCCATGTGGTGATTGCCAAAATTCCCTTCGCCGTGCCGGACAGCCCCCTGGAGGCGGCATTGGCGGAGTGGGTCCAGGCCCAGGGGCGCAATGCCTTTATGGAGATAAGCGTGCCCGATGCCGCCCTGCGACTGCTGCAGGCCAGCGGCAGGTTGTTGCGCACGGAGACGGATACCGGTCGTGTCACCCTGATGGACCGACGCATCATGACCCGGCGCTACGGCAGCGCCATTCTGGATTCGCTGCCGCCATTCAAGCGCCAGTTGGGGTAGGCGCCGGGGCGCATCTCTTTTAATCTGCCTGGATAAAGCGCATTACCCGGCCAACACACCGGACACTCATGGTAGGCATGCGTTTAAACCCGATTTTTATTCAATCAGGACCAGCAACAATTTTCTCATCATGCAATTTACCAATCTCCCCGGAACTAAGACCAAGAAGACCCGATAACACTTCGTCTGTGTGTTCGCCCAAAGTCGGAGCCGGAACCGGCTCTTTTTGGCCACTGGCGGAAAACATCAATGGACTACCCGGCATTAGGTATTCACCAATTCCGGGCTGGGTGACCGACTTGAACATGGGGTTGTCCTCCGAGCAGTCCGGGTCTTCATCGATCATCTGCCGAAAAGTTCGATAAGGCCCCCAACAAACGCCGGTCTTGGCAAACTTTTGCTCCAACTCAGGGAGACTGTATTGATTTATTCTGGACGCAAGAATTTCGGTAATAGCCTCCCTGGCTATATATCTATTGCCCTCTTTCGATAGATCCAGTCCGGATTGTGCAGTTAGTGAGGCGATTGGCTCAGCAATCTCGAACACTTCGACCAGGCTTTGCCACTGCCGGGAAGTGAGACCGACCAGCATGACTCTACGACTGTCTTTGGTAATGAAGTCTTTGCCATAACCGCCGAACAGGTAATTACCGATACTTTCCCGCTCCTGATCATTCACCTGCACTTCGGCAATATTGCCCAGGTTGGCAGCCGTAGCCAGAGCCACATCTTTTAATGCGATCTTAACCAATTGCCCCTGCCCTTTCAGTCGCCGGTGCCTTTGCGCTGCGAGCAGGCCCACGGCCGCCATTTGTCCGCAGATGATATCCCAGGCAGGCAGCACATGATTTACCGGGTCGCCCCCGTTCGTGCCCCCGGTAATATTAGGGAAACCAACCGCTGGATTTACTGTGTAATCCACCTCGCTGCCACCGTGGCGATTACCCTGGACATTAACCAGAATCAGGTCATCGCGTTTCTCTTTAAGTTTTTCATAGGAGAGCCAGCCCCGGGTCGGAAAGTTCGTGAGGAGCATGCCCTGGTCTTCTCCCGGTGCAGTTATAAGGGCGGTCAGTAGAGCCTGACCTTCCGGCTTTCTAATATCCACGGCGATACTGCGTTTACCTTTGTTCAGGCCTGCCCAGAACAGGCTTTTGCCCTGCCTGGTTACTGGCCAACGCTGAGAATCCAACCCACCACCTATCGGGTCAAAACGGATGACGTCTGCTCCGAGTTGAGCCAGGGTCATGCCGCCAAGGGGAGCAGCAACAAAGGCAGAACCTTCGATTACTCGTAATCCTTCCAGTATTCCCGTCATTGGGTTTCCAGTGTTTTAACCAAGGTGATTACATAATAATTTTCGCGCACAAAGTAATCCATCCGCAAAGCGCGTTAAGCCATTAAGCCAATCAAATTCCAGTCCAGAACCTTCGCTTCCGAGCCTTTCTCATCGCCCTCACCCCTCTGGGCAAAAGTGGCGATTTCAATATCCAGCAAACCACCCTGGTCGGAAAGAGGGTGTTTGGCGGTTATGCTGATTTCTGAACGGAGAATATCCCCTTCAAATACCGGAGCAAGATGGCCGCAATCCCGCCAGCCCATGATGGTCACCAGATTCGGCAAAGCCCGCACCATTTGAGCCGCCGCCATGCTGATTACATGGCCACCATAAACCAGTTTGCGGTCATAGATGCTGGCGTCCACATCGGTATGAGCGCGAGCCATATTCAGGGTCAGGCGCACCAGTTCCGGCGCGCAGCTAACGGTATCTCGAGCTTTGATCAGATATCGGCTATTTTCTTCTATCTGATCAAAATGGTTTCCCTGAACTCGCTCACGAAAAGCAGCCAGGTTCCAATTTTTCGCAACGATTTGTTTAACTGACTCCAGATCAATCTTCCCGGAGAACTGATCCAGGTCGTCGTTGTGACCGGTCTCGGCTTTGGGATCACGACAGGGAATCATCGGACAGCGCCAGAACCGGGAGATCTCATCTCCATGCTGATTTGTTATGGTCATTTCTAACACCACCAAACCCGTTGCCGCCCTGCCCTCCTTCGCCTTGTTCTGGCGCAACGCGACCACCTTGGATTGAGTGGAGATGGTATCGTCGATAAATACCGGTTGTGTAAATACTAACCCCCGGTAAAAGAGGTTGGCCTTGACCTCCTGGGTGATGTAGGTGGTCTGACCCGTAGTCACATTACACAGAAGGCTGGGATGAACCGCTGGGCGTTCCGAGCCTAATACCGCGGCACTGAGCGGTTGGCTCAAAGGAACCCGCATCCGGTCCGCGAAAAGCGCCTGGAGCCAGGACGCATAACCCGCTGTGATGGTGACATCAGGTGGTGATTCCAGTTGTTGACCAACATAGATGTCCTCGAAATAGGGGCCTTCTACAAATAATTCTTTCATAGGTAAGTTCACCAGTGTCCGTTTGAGTTCAGGAGTATGACACGTAACTCGATGAATCATGACTATTTTTCGCCAAATTATCGTGTTGTCGACTTGAACGTCGATGCCAGTTTAAGCGACCCTCAGGGAGCAGCTTCCCCGAGTGCAAATCAACGCACTACGAATCCAGAAGTTAAATCAGGGGGAGCTAACTGTATGTGGAGCGGGTGATGGGAATCGAACCCACGTCATCAGCTTGGGAAGCTGAGGTAATGCCTTTATACGACACCCGCGCAGAGCGCATTATCAGCAGTAGGGTGCGTTCCCTATCCTGCGTCCAACGCAAGAGTATCCATCTCGACCCCCCACGTCAAAACCCCCGGCCACTTAATTTCCCGTTTTCTGATGATATGATGCCGTCACAGGCTGGCATACCGGCGCCAATTCCGGTTTGACCGGAGCAAGTCCCGCGCCATGCGTTGACTGAATATTACGATACGGGTGGTGAGTTACACTAATCCTGACTTATCAGGTTGATGGAGCGCCAGCTAAAGCATGCACACCGAGGTCGCTGAAGTACTGATCGATATCGAGGCTCAGCTGCGACAGTTGGGGTTGTGGGATAAGATTCCGCCTTCCACCGAGGCCCTGGCTTCGGACCAGCCTTTTTGTGTCGATACCTTGACCCTGCCCCAGTGGCTGCAGTTTATCTTTCTGCCCACCCTGTACGACATGATGGAGCGGCGGCAGTTACCCGGCCGCTGCTGTATCGCGCCCATGGCTGAAGAGTTTTTCAAGGGCTCCGGCCTGGCTACCACCGATCTGGTAGAGGCGTTGTTGCGGGTGGATGAACTCCTGTCTCAGGATCTGTAGCGGCGACCGGAAGTCGCAGCTACAGAGTGAGCGCTAGACGCGCTCTATCACGGTGGTAATACCCTGGCCCAGGCCGATACACATGGTGGATACACCCAGGGTCAGGTCGCGATCCTGCATCACGGTGAGCAGGGAGCCGGTGATACGGGTGCCCGAACAACCGAAAGGGTGGCCCAGGGCGATGGCGCCGCCGTGTACGTTCACCTTCTCCTCCATATCGTCCAGCAACTCCAGATCCTTCAGCACCGGCAGTGCCTGTGCCGCGAAAGCCTCGTTCAACTCAACCATGTCGATATCCTGCATGGTCAGGCCCAGCTTTTTCAGCGCCTTCCGCGTTGATGGTACCGGACCATAGCCCATGATGGAGGGATCCACACCGGCCAGGGCCATGCCTTTGATGCGGGCGATGGGCGTCATGCCCAGGGCCTGGGCTTTTTCAGCGGACATCATCAGCATGGCGGAGGCGCCGTCCGAGATTTGCGAGGAGGTGCCGGCGGTGACCGTGCCTCCCTGCGGGTTGAAGGCGGGTGGCAGGGCTGCCAGCGCTGCCAGCGTGGTTTCCGGGCGAATGGTCTGGTCGTGTTCTACCGAGACCAGGGCGCCGTTCTCATCGTGGCCTTCGATGGGGATGATCTCCCGCGCGAACTTGCCTTCGATGGTGGCCTTGTGGGCCAGTTGGTGGGAGCGATAACCCAGCTGATCCTGCGCCTCGCGACTGATACCGTGCAGCAATGCCAGGTATTCGGCGGTCATGCCCATCATGCCGGCAGCCTTGGCCACGTTCAGGCCCATTCTGGGGTTGGGGTCTAGCGCTTCCATCATTGGCAGGTGACCCAGGTGTTCGACACCGCCCACCAGGTAGACATCCCCCAGGTCCGCCATGATATTGGCCGCCGCGATTTGCAGGGCCGACATGGATGAACCGCACAGGCGGTTTACAGTTTGTCCGGGAATGGTGAACGGCAGTTGCGCACCCAGTATCAGTCCCCGGCTCAGATTCATGCCCTGCTCGCCGCGCTGCAATACGCAGCCCCAGATCAGGTCGTCTATCTCGGCCGGGTCCAGTTGTTCATTGCGCGCCAGCAGGCCCTTGATAACACCGACCGAAAGATCGTCGGCCCGTACGTTGCGAAAGCAACCATTTTTGGAACGCCCCATGGCACTGCGGGCGTAATCTACAATCACTGCGTCTCTTGGATTCAAACTCACAGTATTTCTCCTTAGTAGTAGGTTGCGCCGGCGTCGAGCATCGCTTGCATGCCTTCGGTCAGTTCATAGCTCTTGCCCAGGTGCGCGAACTTTGCCGAGATCTCGGCGATGTGCGGCATGCCCACGGTGTCCACCCAGCGCAATACACCGCCGCGGAAGGGCGGGAAGCCAATACCGAACAGCAGGGCCAGGTCCGCCTCAGCGGAGCTGCCGACGATTCCCTCCTCCAGGCAGCGCGCCAGTTCGGTGACCATGGGCAACATCATCCGGGCGAGAATGTCATCGTGCTCGAACTCGGTGCGCTCACTCATTATTGGCTCGATCAGTTTGTAGGCCTCTTCGCTCGCGGTTTTCTTCGGTTTGCCGCGTTTGTCGGGGATGTACTCGTAGAAGCCCTTGCCATTTTTCTGCCCGAAACGCCCATTTTCAAACATCACCTCGGTAGCGGTCTTGAAATCCAGGGTCATACGGTCGGGGAAGCCCTCCGCCATGACCTGCCCAGCGTGGACACCGGTGTCGATGCCGACCACGTCCAGCAGATAGGCCGGCCCCATGGGCCAGCCCCAGCGCTCCATCACCTTGTCCACCACCTGGAAGTCGGCCCCGTCGCGCAGCAGCTTGGAGAAGCCGTCGAAATAGGGGAACAACACGCGGTTGACCAGGAATCCGGGGCAGTCGTTGACCACTACCGCTTTCTTGCCCATGCGGTTGGCATAGGCCACAGTGCGCGCAATGGCGTTGTCGGATGTCTTTGCACCGCGGATCACTTCCACCAGTGGCATGGCGTGTACCGGGTTGAAAAAGTGCATACCGCAGAAGTTCTCGGGGCGCTGCAGCGCTTCTGCCAGGTGGGTAATTGAGATAGTCGATGTATTGGAGGCCAGGACGGTGTCTTCGCCAATATGTTTTTCGGTCTCGGCCAGTACCGCGAGCTTGACTTTGGGGTTCTCCACGACGGCTTCCACCACGATGTCCACGTCCTCGAAGCCCTCGTAACCCAGCGTTGGGTCGATACCCGACAATATCTGGCCCATCTTTTCCGGGGTCATGCGCCCGCGGGACACCCGTTTGGTCAGCAGTTTGCCAGCTTCACTCATACCCAGGTCCAGGCCGGCCTGGTTGATGTCCTTCATCTTGATGGGTACGCCCTTCAGGGACGACTGGTAAGCGATACCACCACCCATGATGCCGGCGCCCAGCACCGCTGCGCGCTCGATTTTCTTGTCTGCTTTTTTCTCCCAGCCCCTGGCTTTTTTGCTTAGTAGCTGGTCGGACAGGAATACGCCCACCAGCGCGGTAGCCACGTCGGTGGTGGCGAGTTCGGCAAAACCTTCCGCTTCAACCTCCAGGGCGCCCTCTAGGCCCATGCCGCGGGCCTTCTCTATCACATCCACTACCTTTACCGGCGCCGGGTAATGCTTGCCCGCCTGCTGCGCCACCATGGATTTGATGGTGAAGAAGGCCATCATGGCCTCGGTGTCGTTCAGGGGCAGGGGACTGCTCTTGGCCTCCCTGCGGCTCTGGTAGTCCAGCTTGCCATCCATCGCGCCCTGCAATGTGGTTATGGCCACCTCACGCAACTGGTCCGGTGTGGCGGCGGCGTCTACCGCACCCGCTTTGAGGGCGGCAGCGGCACTCTGGTCCTTACCGGTGGCAATCCACATAACGGCCTCATCCACACCGATAATGCGCGGCAGCCTCACGGTGCCACCCCAGCCTGGCAGGAGGCCCAGTTTGGTTTCGGGCAGGCCGATTTTGGCCGCGGTGCTCATTACCCGGAAGTCACAGGCCAGGGATATTTCCAGGCCGCCGCCCATGGCGAAACCGTTGATCGCCACACAACTGGGGTAGGGCAGGTTTTGCAGTCGGTTGAAGTTGGTGTTGTTGGCGGCGGTGAAGGACGTGATTTCCTCGATAGTGGAATCAAATAAGGCGGTGAATTCGGTGATATCGGCACCGACGATAAAAACCCCCTTGCCGCTGCTGATCAGTAGGCCCTTGATACCGCTCTCGGCCTCCAGTGCGTCCAGCGCCGCTGTCAGGCTGGTCACGGTAGCGCTATCGAATTTATTGACAGATTCGCCCTGCAGGTCGAAGTTCAGCTCGGCGATATCGCCCTCGAGGCGTGTCACCGTGAGTGCATCACTCTGGTAGATCATATCGATGTCCTGTTTCGGTTGGTGGAAACCACACGGGTCCCGGGCTGGACCTTGTTGCCGGCACCCGGTCCGGGGGCGTGTATTGTACAGGGCAAAATCCGCGGGGGGAACGGAAAGTTAACGGTGAGTACATTTTTTGCCGTGCAGGCCCCAGCGGTGCCTTATTAGTGGGGGACGGAAGCCCTGAGGCCGGGGAGGGCGGCCTCGCGGGGGGGGTGTATGAACAGGCAGGATCGCGCTATTGCGCTACCAGACCGGTCTGTCTAGTGCAGTATGCGGTTCACTTGCAGCTCCGCTAGCAGCTCTGTTGGTTTGTCGGCCGTAGTCGCTTCCTGTTGCACGTAGTTGCGCAATCGGCCTACAACACTGGTCATCACGTCGATGGTCTGGCTGATCTGGTCCAGAGCCATCAGGATGGTCTCGGCATCGGATGGATTTTTATTGCTGTCATTCATATGAAGGTCCTCATAGAGCCGTGTCGATGTCTGTACTGCTCGTTTGGTGCTCGTGTGACCGCCCCGCAGGGCGGCCAGGGTGTTGCATCAATCCCAGGTCAGGGCACCACCTGTCTGGTATTCGATGACCCGCGTTTCGAAGAAGTTCTTCTCCTTGCGCAGATCCATAATTTCTGACATCCACGGGAACGGGTTTTGCGCCCCGGGGTATTGTTCCGGCAGGCCCAATTGCGATAGGCGCCGGTTGGCGATGAAGTGCAGGTACTCTTCCATCATCGCCGCGTTCATGCCCAGCACGCCGCGGGGCATGGTGTCGCGTGCGTATTCAATCTCCAATTGAGTGCCTTCCAGGATCATCTGGATGGCCTCCTGCTGGAATTTTTCGGTCCACAGATGCGGGTTTTCCAGCTTGATCTGGTTGATCACATCGATGCCGAAGTTCAGGTGCATGGACTCGTCGCGCAGGATGTACTGGAACTGCTCCGCCACGCCGGTCATTTTGTTGCGGCGGCCCATGGACAGGATCTGGGTAAAGCCACAGTAAAAGAAGATGCCCTCGGTCACCGCGTAGAAACCGATCAGGTTGCGCAGCAGGGTCTGGTCAGTTTGCGGCGTGCCGGTGTGAAAGTTCGGGTCGCTCAACTGGTGGGTGTGACTGATGCTCCAGGCGGCTTTCTTGGCCACTGAAGGCACTTCCCGGTACATGTTGAATACCTCGCCCTCGTCCATGCCCAGTGACTCGATGCAGTACTGATAGGCGTGGGTGTGGATGGCCTCTTCAAAAGCCTGGCGCAGAATATACTGGCGGCATTCAGGGTTGGTGATCAGGCGGTAGATGGCCAGCACCAGGTTGTTCGCCACCAGGGAGTCCGCGGTGGAGAAGTAGCCCAGGTTGCGCATGACGATCCGGCGCTCGTCATCTGACAGGCCCTCGGGGTTTTTCCAGGTAGCCACGTCGGCGGTCATATTGACCTCCTGGGGCATCCAGTGATTGGCGCAGCCGTCGATGTACTTCTGCCAGGCCCAGTCATACTTGAAGGGCACCAGCTGGTTCAGGTCGGCACGGCAGTTGATCATCGCCTTCTCATCCACCGATACTCGCTGGGCGCCCATTTCCATCTCTTCCAGTCCCGGCGCCACATCGATGTGCGCCATCGCCTCGGCAGCTCTGGTGATATTGTCAGTGGCGGGTGTGGCCGGTTGAGGTGTGGCGGGCTGAGGTGCGGTCGATGTAGCGACGCCCGCAGCCGTTGTTATCGGGTCCAGCGCAGCGGGTGGCTGGGGTGCGGCGGCAGTCGGCGCAAGTATCGCCGGCTCCGCTACAGCCCGTACTACAACCTCCGGAGCCGGTTCAGCTGTGGCTGCAGTAGCCATGCCTGACTGCGCCATGGCAGACGCTGCCGTCACGGCGCTTGTCGGGGCGTCTTCTTTCTTGTGGTAATCGTCCCAATTCATCATCTTGTTTTGTCCCCTGGCTTCTTTAATGTTTATAAGCTCTATGGTTGTTATTCAGTAACCACCTACTGGCAGGCCTCACAATCCGGATCATCCAGCGAGCAGGCCTGCGGCACCGGCGCCGGCTGCGCCACCGCCTCATTCGGCACGGCATTCAGGGTTCCGGTATCGATGGTGGATTTTTCGGTGCCGGTGGCCGCCAGCGAGCGCAGGTAGTAAGTGGTTTTCAGGCCGCTGTACCAGGCCATGCGGTAGGTGATGTCCAGCTTCTTGCCGTTGGCATTATTGATGTACAGGTTCAATGACTGGGCCTGGTCGATCCACTTCTGGCGGCGACTGGCGGCCTCTACCAACCAGCGCGGCTCCACTTCAAAGGCGGTGGCGTACATCGACTTCAGTTCCGCCGGAATACGGTCGATGGCCGCCACGCTGCCGTCGTAGTACTTGAGGTCGTTGACCATAACCGGATCCCACAGGTCATGCTTTTTCAGGTCGCGCACCAGATAAGGGTTGACCACGGTGAACTCGCCGGACAAGTTCGATTTGACGTACAGGTTCTGGTAGGTCGGCTCAATGGATTGCGACACCCCGGTAATATTGGCGATGGTCGCGGTAGGGGCGATGGCCATCACGTTGGAGTTGCGCATACCCTGCGCCCGGACCGTCTCGCGCAGAGCGGGCCAGTCCAGTGTCTGGCTGCGATCCACCTGGATATAATTTGCACCGCGGTGCTCGATCAGGCGGTCCAGGGAGTCGATGGGGAATACACCCTGGCTCCACAGCGAACCCTCGTAGCTGGAGTAAGCACCGCGCTCCGCCGCCAGGGCGCTGGAGGCCGCGATGGCGAAGTAGCTGATGGCCTCCATGGAGCGGTCGGCAAATGCCACTGCCTGCTCGGAGCCATAGGGCAGCTGCTGCTTGTACAGGGCATCCTGGAAGCCCATCAGGCCCATGCCCACCGGGCGGTGACGTATGTTGGACGTCCTGGCCTGGGGTACCGAGTAATAGTTGATGTCGATAACATTATCGAGCATGCGTACCGCGGTGTTGATGGTCTGTTGCAGTTTTTTCAGGTTGAGGCCGTTCTCGTCGATGTGTTGGGGCAGGTTCACCGAGCCCAGGTTGCACACGGCGATCTCTTCCTCGTTGGTATTGAGCGTGATCTCGGTACACAGGTTGGAAGAGTGCACCACGCCCACGTGTTGCTGTGGCGAGCGCAGGTTGCAGGGATCTTTGAAGGTCATCCAGGGATGGCCGGTCTCGAACAACATGCCCAGCATCTTGCGCCACAGGATTTCTGCCTTGAGAGTTTTGAACAGCTTGAGTTCGCCACTGCGGGTCATTGCCTCGTACTGGGCATAGCGCTCTTCGAAGGGCTTGCCATACAGGTCGTGCAGGTCGGGTACATCGTTGGGCGAGAACAAGGTCCAGTCGCCGCCATCGAACACCCGTTTCATAAACAGGTCGGGAATCCAGTTAGCGCTGTTCATATCGTGGGTGCGGCGGCGATCGTCGCCGGTATTCTTACGCAGTTCCACGAATTCCTCGATGTCCAGGTGCCAGGTCTCCAGGTAGGCACAGACCGCGCCCTTGCGTTTGCCGCCCTGGTTGACCGCTACCGCGGTGTCATTGACCACCTTGAGGAAGGGTACAACGCCCTGTGATTTGCCATTGGTGCCTTTGATGTAGGCGCCCAGCGCGCGTACCGGCGTCCAATCGTTACCCAGGCCGCCGGCAAACTTGGACAGCATGGCGTTGTCCTGGATGGCGCCGTAAATACCGTGCAGATTGTCCGGTACCGTGGTGAGGTAGCAGGAGGACAGCTGCGGGCGCAGGGTGCCGGCATTGAACAGGGTCGGCGTGGAGCTCATGTAGTCGAAAGAGGACAGCAACTGGTAGAACTCGATGGCCCTGGCGTTTTTGTCATCTTCTTCTACCGCCAGGCCCATGGCCACGCGCATGAAGAAAATCTGTGGCAGCTCGATACGCACATCATCGCTGTGAATAAAGTAGCGGTCGTACAGGGTCTGCAGGCCCAGGTAGGTGAACTGCAGGTCGCGCTCCGGCAACAATGCCTGGCTCAGCCTGCCCAGGTCGTAGTCCTGCAGATTCGGCGCCAGTAATTCCAGTGCCACACCTTTCTCAATATAGGTCGGTAGAGCCCTGGCATACAGAGTATTCATGTCGTGCTGGGTGGCGCTGTCGGCCACGCCCAGGAAGCTCAGGGCCTCGGCGCGCAGGTTGTCACACAGCAGGCGGGCGGCCACATAAGAGTAGTTAGGCTCCTGTTCGATCATGGTGCGAGCGGTGATGACCAGGCACGTGCTCAACTCGCGGGCACTGAGGCCGTCGTAGAGATTCTTCAGGGCCTCATCCAGGATGTCGGTTTCACTGACCTCGGCGAGGTCGGTGCAGGCTTCATTGACGATGGTGTGCAGGCGATCGAGGTCCAGCGGAGCGCGACTGCCGTCCGCCTGTACCACGCTGATGTTGCCGGCTGCCGCCTGGGTGGCAGGAGACAGTGCCGCCTTGGCGGCGCGCTTGCGCGCCTGCTCTTCCCGATAGATAACGTAATCGCGGGCGATTTTGTGCTCGCCGGCCCGCATCAGGGACAGCTCTACCTGGTCCTGTACATCTTCGATGTGAATGGTGCCGCCAGAGGGCATGCGACGCTTGAACGTGGCCATGACCAGGTCAGTCAAATTGGCTACCGTCTCATGAATGCGACTGGAGGCCGCAGCAGTGCCGCCTTCCACGGCAAGAAAAGCCTTGGTGATCGCCACCGAAATTTTGCTGGCCTCAAATGGCACCACGGTGCCGTTGCGCTTGATAACCCGCAACTGGCCCGGCGCGGTGGCGGCTATGCCACCGCTGACTGTTGTTGTTTCCCGGGGTGGGGTGGTTGCGTCGGTGATGACGCCGACCTGGTTGGTCTCTGTCTGCATGTATTCTCCGATTTGCCGGCGCCTGGCCTTATTTTTTGGTTACCACTTGTGTTCCGGGGGGTCACATCACGTTTCTGAAAACGCCATACACCGCCCTGACGGGTGATGATGGTTTATTGTGCTTGTCTGGGGAAACCCCGTTTTACAGCGGCCACTTGTTTAAATTATTTGATTGTTTTTTGGCCGCTATACCCAATATATTGGGGTAGTCGCTCCACTCAGGTACAAGATAATGCGCCTGCGGGTGCAATGCAAGGTACACGGCTGGGTTTATTCTGTGGATAAGGTGTTGATAGACTGGAGAGTCTGTAACCACTAACCGTACAAGCCTTTATCCGCCAGTGGAGTGCCGGATGAGCGTGGGTTTTGTATCTGGCGGGAAAGCTTGCTCCGCTGTGCGGGTAAGGGCATTCGATCGCTGGTGATGTCAGCGGTTGGCCAGCAGCAGGGTTTCCATCAGTGCTTTTTGCGCATGCAGGCGATTCTCTGCCTCATCCCAGATCACCGTGTCGGGAGCGTCCATTAATTCGGCGCTGATTTCCTCCCCACGGTGAGCCGGCAAACAGTGCATATACAGTGCGCCACTTGCGGCGCGGGTCATCAGTTCACCATTGACCTGGTAGGGGGCAAATAGTTTTGCCCGTTCCAGTTGTTCGTCTTCCTGCCCCATGGAGGCCCATACGTCGGTCACCACCAGGTCGGCACCGCTGGCGGCGGTAGCAAGATCGTGCTCTACCAGCACCCTGTCGCTATTAGCGGCGAGTAAGTCCGGGTCAGGCTCGAAGCCCGGCGGACAGGCGATGCGCAGCTCAAAATCAAATTGCCGCGCGGCGTTGATATAGGACTGGCACATGTTGTTGCCGTCACCCACCCAGCACACGCTCTTGCCGGCTATACTGCCGCGGTGCTCGACCCAGGTCTGCATATCCGCCAGCAATTGACAGGGGTGGTAATCGTCGGTCAGGGCATTGATCACTGGTACGCGAGAGTAGGCGGCGAAACGTTCCACAATATCGTGCCCAAAGGTCCGGATCATCACGATATCCACCATGGAAGAGATAATCCGGGCGCTGTCTTCCACCGGCTCGCCGCGACCCAGCTGTGTATCATGGGGCGACAGGAACATGGCGTGTCCACCCAGTTGCGCCATGCCGGCCTCGAAGGAAACCCGGGTGCGGGTGGAGGACTTGGCAAAGATCATGCCCAGCACTGTTCCAGGAAAAGCGCGCTGGTCGGCCCCGGCCCTGTGCTCTCGCTTCATTTCGATGGCGCGTTGTAGCAGCTGCGCAAGCTCAGCGGGGCTGAAATCCAGTAGTGTCAAAAAGTGCCGTGTATCAGACATAGTTATCTCTGTTTTCTCACCTGTAGTGGGTCACGTGTGTAGTGAGGCTCAGCTGTGGCTCCCGATCAGTTCGGCGACTGTGCCTGCCAGTTCCCGGGCTTCCGGTTCGTTGATGGTCAGGGGTGGCAGCAGGCGCACTGTGTTGCCGGCGGTGACGTTGATCAGCAGGCCCGCATCCAGGCTGCGCTGTACCAGTTCGCCACAGTCCCGCTGCAATTCGATACCCAGCATCAGGCCTTTGCCACGGATCTCGGTGATCCGGGCAGCGGCGCCGCTGTCGGCGAGCAGGGTCTCTGTTATCAACTGTCCCATGGCGCTCGCGTTGGCGCATAGTTGCTGGTCCATGATAGTGTTTATCACCGCCAGGCCGACCGCGCACACCAGCGGATTGCCACCGTAGGTGGAGCCGTGTTGGCCGACCCCCAATACGTGGGCTGCAGGCCCTCTAGCCAGGCAGGTACCGATTGGCACGCCGTTACCCAGGCCCTTGGCGGTGGTCACCACATCCGGCGTGAACCCCAGGTCCTGGTAGGCGAAATAGGTGCCGGTGCGGCCGTTGCCCGTCTGCACTTCATCGAGCATCAGCAGCCAGTTCTGCTCATCACAGATCTGGCGAGCGCCTTGCAAGTAGTCCGGGTTTAGTGGGATGACTCCGCCTTCACCCTGGATTGGCTCCGCCAGTATCGCCACGACATCCGGATTGTTGGCCGCTATCTGGCGCAGGGCGTCTATATCGTTGCGTGGTGCGCGAATGAAACCCGCTACCAGTGGCTCAAAGCCAGCCTGGATCTTCCGGTTGCCGGTGGCGCTCAGGGTGGCCAGTGTGCGGCCATGGAAGGCGCCTTCGAGCACGACGATGGCGGGTTTCTGGATGCCGCGCTGATGCCCGTAGAGCCGCGCCAGTTTGATGGCGGCTTCGTTGGCCTCGGCGCCGGAGTTACCGAAGAAACAACTTTCCATGCCGGCCACCTGCGTGAGGGATTCGGCCAGTTGCTCCTGGGCTTCGATGCGGTAAAGATTGGAGGTGTGGACCAGCTTGTCAGCCTGCTCCCGAATGGCCGCAGTCACCGCCGGGTGGGCGTGGCCCAGGCCATTGACGCCGATGCCGGAGATGCCGTCAAGGTAGCGACGACCCCCGGTGTCATACAAGTACACTCCCTCGCCATGACTGAATGTCACCGGTAGTCTGGCGTAAGTCTGCATCAGCGCCGACATCTTTATCATTCCCCCAAAAACGCAAAAAGGCAGCGGTAGCTGCCTGTAAAGCACGCACTATATCCGCATAAGTAAAGCTTGGCAATCCAGGTAGCTGTCCAAGAACAGGATACCTACTGCGAAAAAGCCATTTTGGCCGGATTTCCCCATCATTTGCGGCCAATAGCGGGCTCTATTTAACGAAAATGATGGGGAAATCCGGCCAAAATGGCGTTCCCCGCTACGGCCCCTGTTCGCGGACAGCCACCGGGGGAGTCTCTGTTTGAACCGAGGGGCACAATTTGTGGTCATAGTAAGGTAGAATGCACGCTTTTCAACAGCGTTGGGGTTGCGCCTCAGGTGCGTCCCCGGCCCGACAAGAGACTATTTGAACATGGACATTATCGAGACGATTAAGGAACAGATACAGAGCAACAATATTTTGTTGTATATGAAGGGTTCTCCCAACCAGCCGCAGTGTGGGTTTTCGGCCCGTACCGTGGAGGCGTTGATGGCTTGTGGTGAGCGTTTCGCCTACGTGGACATTCTGAGCAACCCCGATATTCGCTCCAGTCTTCCCGGATACGCCAACTGGCCGACCTTTCCCCAGCTCTGGGTGGACGGTGAACTGGTCGGCGGCTGCGATATCATTACGGAGATGTTTGAAAGTGGTGAGTTGCAGACCCTGGTCAAGGATACAG
>QNFR01000051.1 GCA_003646405.1 Gammaproteobacteria bacterium | reverse complement strand
CGGTTGATGTAGGTGTTATCACTAGAGTATGGTAGCAGTGGAATTACAGTTGCACTTCTTTAAACGAGGAGAACAAAATGATCAGAAGTATTATAGGAACAGTTATAACCGTTGTTGTCATTGTAGTTGTACTCAGGCTTATGGGCGTGCTATAGATCCTGATTATTTACGTACTCTTTCCAGCTGAAAATCGGCCTGAATTACCTGGTGCCTTTCGGTGTTTCGACCAATGCTTGAAATAGATCCAGGCACACTAATAGGCAGGGGATTGCACCGTGAATGTTTTATCCACCCGGATAACCATGAGCGATGTATTAAGATTATCGTTGCCGGCAACAGCAATGAAAATCATCGCGAAGCCAAGTATTATGGACTATTGGCCAGACGGGGTATTTCCTGGGCAATGTTGACCCGGTTTCACGGCCTGGTGGAGACCAATCTTGGTGAAGGCGCTATATTTGACCTGGTTCGGGATTATGACGGTGGTGTATCGAAAACCCTGACGTACTACCTGAGTTCAGAGGAACTCACCACAGTTAACAGCAAACCTCTGGCCAGCGCCCTGGCAAGGCTGAGGGCCTATCTGTTGGAGAACCGGGTCGTTACCATGACCCTGAAAACAAAAAATATCCTGTTTCAAAAAACTGCGGAAAGCGACGGAAAACTGGTGATCGTGGATAATGTGGGCAATTCGGATTTTATTCCCATCAGCAATTACAGCACCACGTTGGCGCGCTTGAAAATCGAGCGCAAGTGGCAGCGTTTTGAACAGAGCATGCGCACTCGGCATACTGGCAATAAGGCGCTGCCCACACTGCTGGATTGAACTAAAGCCGACCTAGCGGCCTTTATGCCCCCGATGCTCAACGCGCACAGTGTTCCCTTTCTCGTCCATGTATTCCCCTGTCCTGGCTTGCTCGCGCCGTTTTTTTTCTTCCGGCGTTATTTCATCCCCTACTTCATAACGTTTTTCGGCTTCCAGGACCTCGTGTGGCCTGTCTTCAGCAAGTTCCTGCGACAGCTCTTCGTTACGACTGTCATGGATAACTGTAACATTGCCAGACCCCTCCTGGTTTTTAACGGGGGGCGGTTTGGCAGCTGTTTCTGGTGTGGGTCGGGGAGGTACTTTTACAGCGTCCGCAATATTCTCTTGCTGCAGCTTCACCTCTTCGGCTCCGGCCGTAGGGGTGTCGGTAAAGATCGGGTTGCCCTCGGCATCCACGCTCTCGTAAATTTCGGCCTGCGCAGCAGTGCTCAGTGCGATAGCGATTACACAGGCCAAAGACCTTATCGAAAATCTCATTGCGACGCTCTCCAGTGACAAGTCATAAGTTGATGATAACGCTTATCGCACGACAGTGACAGTGCCGGCCGCGGTCCAAAAATGGCCTGGCGTCAATACTTTCGTCATTCTAGCGTAGGCAATAATATGATTAAAAATCAATGAGTTACAGCATTATTCTGCGCAGGGATAGAGAATAGAGTAATGTTTCTAGGCGGGCCTTCCGGCCGGGTACACTAGGGCAGGGGGAAGATCAACTCGCGCTCAGCAAGTTTTTTTGGCGAGACCAGCCGGCGATGATTATCCTGCCACTGTAACAGGTAGTTGCGCTTGCCCTCCTGGCGACCGGCCTCGTTCACCTTGTATGTGCCCAGCAGGGAGCGAAATAGCATGGTTCGCAGTTGCTCGCGCACCGCGTCGCGATCGGTGGTGCCGGCCAGGCGCACGGCGGCTTCCAGCACCTGTCCGGCACTGTAGCCGATGACGGCGTGAACACCGGGATTGTTGCCGTAGCGCTGGCGATAACGGTAGGCGAAGTCCTGGGCGCCGGGCATGTGCGCGCTGCGCAACCACTGTACGACACCGACCACGCCCTCAGCATCCGCACCGAGTTGTTCACCAAATTCACTCAGGGCCGGCCCGACGGTGAATGCCAGCATTTTTGGCTTCACGTTCGCCTTCTTGAGGGCACGCACCAGGGCGACTGAATCATCAAGGTACGAAATGCCGAATATAACGTCGGGGTTGGCCTGCGCCAAACGACTGGCCAGGGCGGAAAACTCCTTTTGGTTTTCCGCATAACCCTCGTCCAGGACGATGCGTATGCCCTTTCTCGACGCGTAGCCGCGTATGCTGCGGACCACATCCAGGGCAAACTCTGTCTGAGCGAATACCACGGCCATGGTTTTCACTCCCAGCAGTTTAAAGACTTCAGCTTCCTCGTCCACGTCCATGTAGCGGGAGGACGGCGTATCGATCCCGAAAATATTTTTCAGCCCTCGGTTCCAGATCTCGTCCGCCGAGGCTGCGCTGGCGATCATGGGGAAGTTGTGTTGCTCCGCTACTTTGCTGGCTTCCAGGGTCAGCTCTGAGGAGTACGGGCCGACCAGGAGATCGACCTTGTCCTGCTCTATCAGTTTGCCATACAGCTGCGCACTGCGCGCTGCATCGGAAGCGTCATCGTAGTGTACCAGTTCGACGCGTTGCCCCAGCAACTCACCCCGGCTATTGACATCGTCCACCCACATCTGCAGGCCCCGTAACTGCTCGCTGCCAAAATCCTCGAATGGGCCTGTCAGGGATTGAGTGGTGCCAATCGTAATGCTGTTAGCAGCTTGCGCTCCGGCTGCGACAGACAGGGCAACGATACAAAAACTCAGGAGTAAATTGCGGATCACAGTAGTCCCCGTTTACTTGGCAACGTCAAGCTTGCGCTTGGTGGAATATAGCCAGCGCACCATCTGGTACTCGAAGGCGGAGCCGGTTTCATAATAACGGAACGGTACGTTGGCCCGCGTGTCGACAGAATCAAGCAACATGACGGGTATTTGTAACGAGTCAGAGAAAACCTCCTCCCGCACCAGGCTTTGCACATAGTAGTCGGGGAGTAAGCCGAAACCGTCACGCAGGTTTGATGGCCCCATGAACGGGATGACCAGATAGGGCCCCTGACCTACACCCCAGTGGCCCAGGGTCTGGCCAAAGTCTTCCTGGGGCCGCGGGAAGTCAAGCTTGGTGGCCACATCTACCAGGCCCAGCACGCCGACAGTGCTGTTGACCAGCACGCGTCCCGTACTCTGGAAAAACTTTGCGGGGGCAAGCTGCAGGATGGAGTTGACCATCGTGCGCAGGTCCCTGAAGTTATTGAAAAAATTGTGAACACCGGTGCGCGCGAATTGAGGCATTACGGTTTTGTACCCACGAACCACCGGCAGGAATACCCACTGGTCGAAATGGTAGTTGAAATTGTAAATGCGCCTGTTCATACCTTCCCAGGGGTCGTAAACCCCCGAAGCGGGCTCGAAACCTTCCGGTACAATCCGCTCAGTGGTGAACACGGGTTCCTGGAAGGTCTGTGGCTGTGGTTGCGGTCCGCTGCTGCAGGCGGCCAGCAACAACGCCAGCGCCAGGAATGAAGTGCGCAGGACGGTCTGTCTTATCACCGTGCACCCCCGCCTGTGAACGTGTTGACCATGTGGGCCACGTTGTCCTTGTAGTTCATATTGCCGCAATGACCGCCGTGGGGATAAATCGTGGCCCGGTCACCGAAGACATCACGGAAAAAATCGATCTCTCCCGGCTCGAGTATGATGTCATCAGCATTGTGCATCACCATTATTTTCTCTGAGTTGCGCAGGTAGTCGGCGATTTTCGTCAGGCTAATAGCGGAGATGAACTCGTCGCGCGATTTATCGGGATATTCTTCCCGATAGTAGGGATAGAAAAATTCGTGGTAGTAGTCGGTGAAGCCCAATCGGTGGACGAGTATTTGGTATTCCGTGAGGTCGGCATAACGGTCGAGGACCAGCCCTTTGGGCTTGACGTAGCCGAAATCGCTCACGACATCAGAAGCGAACACCAGGGAGCCGGAGGAGAGCCGGAACGATGTGCCGATCAGGGCTGCAAATTGTTCGTCTTGCAGATCCATGGCCTTATAGGCCTTGTACAGGAAATCACCCCCGATAGCGTCGTCCTGTTCCTTGTAAATTTTGCTAAAGCCTTCTACGAGCTCTTTGAAGAACTTTTCGAAATTGTCCGGGCCACCCGGGATGTTTTCAATCATCCGGTCCAGCAGCGAGATGGAGTTGTATATGGATACCGGCGGGTTGATTAACAGGACCCGCTCGAAGTTGAAAACCTTGCGTTCCTCATCCAGTTTAGACACAAAAGCGGCGTTGAACCCACCGAGGCTGTAGCCGGTGACATTGAAGCCGCTGACATCGATCTTTTCATCCAGTCTGGCCCAGATCATTTCCATGACCCGGTACAGGTCTTGAGCATCCTTTTCAGCATGGCCCACCACGCCGGTCTTGGACGCCGCGGTGACGAAGTTGGGGTAGGTCGGGGAGGAGATGGAGACAACGTGAAAACCGGCCTGGTAGAAGGCCCGGGCCATATTGGTGTTTTTGCCGCCATTGTGCGCGGCCCCGGTTCCCGCGATAAGGAATATCAGCGGCGCCTTATGCTTTTGCAGGGCCTCGGAGTAGATCAACTCATGGCCGTACCAGAGCACATCCGGGAGAGTGCGATCCGGGAAGATGTCGATACGCCTTTTTTTAAAGGGGATGCTTTTGGGCAGATCCGCCTCGTATTCGACCGGGGTACCGACGACGGTGGCCACAAAGCGGTCGGTGATCGGGTAGCCGTAGTTTTCTACGGTGGCGAACGCGGCAGTGGACAGCAGCCATCCGCACCAACAGGCCAAAAATCCCTGTGATATTTTTCCTATAGTCACGTCAATCCCGAAAAATCCCCTTAGCGAAGCGTCATGGTGGCATGGATTTTGTGATAAGTCACTAAATTGACTAACAAAAATAATCAGTCGAGGGTTCGGAACCCGGGGCCTGTTTATGGTGCGGGAGAAAAAGTGAAATATTTTTTAAAAAACAGGGAATAACTTTCCCACTGACCCCGTCATCAGTATGAAAGCGGAGTGAAACCGCTCGAGGAGGCGGTGGTTGAGCCGTTGGGTACGCATCAATGTTCAAAGAGACTGAGATGCGTGGCTTGCACCGCCTACCTCTTTTTTTTATTGGAATTTCCAGATCTTGGTCTTTCCGATACCCGTCTCACAGAGCAGGGACTGCTAGCCCTCTGCGCTGAACTTCAGGGCCTACCGTCTACATGGGGCGATAGGCCCTGTTTCCCTTTTCCAGTAAGACCTTTTCTTGCGGTAATGTGATGCCGGCCTGCTACTACGGTCGGATTACTGGTGTCTGTGGTATCGGTACCAGGAGCTGCGGGGGTGTTGCGGGGGTTTACTGCCAGTTCCTGGCGATAAGGTCGGCTTCTTGTTTCAGGCTTAAGGCTATGCCGGCGGAGTGGGTAGCAATAAATGACGTTATCTGGTCGGAGTTGGCGACCCCTGCCGGGCGGTACTCATTAATTGAGCCGGCAAGTTCCTCTGTGTTAAGCACTTCAGTGGTCCACTGACCTTCTGTACGGCATGCCACGCCGTGCCAGGCCATGCCGCCGCCCTCGGATAGCAGATATTCCCGGCACCAGCCGCCCTGCGTGTTGGCGAAGCTGAGCAGGGGCCTGACTTGCCTGCCGTCGCTCAGCGTATCCCAGCCATCGCCGCGCGATGGGGAAGTTTCCAATTCGTGTGCGAGGAGGGCATCATCACCGGCGCTGACCGCCAGGGATTCGCCTGTTTGCTGGTGCCAGTCCGGCATCAACAGCAGGCCGCTTGCCACCACTAGTGATGCCGCCACGGCAAGTCCCCAGCCCGCTCGTTGCTGCTGGGACAGCCGACCCCTGCGAGTTCTGGCATTTTTCAGTATGGTCACGATACGCGGTGGCACGGTGTCTGCACCGGGCACGTCAAAGGCGTCTTTCACGCGGTTGTTCACTTTTTGCAGGCGCTCGAGACTCTCTCTCAGCGCTGGGTCAGCAATCAACCTTTTGCGCAGTTCCTGCGCTGCCGGCGCTGCCAGTTCTCCGTCCAGGTACTGTGATAGCAATTCGTAGTCTTGCTCTGTCATGTCAATATCCACATCATTTATTCTCGTTCGATGGATCGTACGTCTCCAGCAGATTCCGTCGTGCCCGGGCGATTCTGCTCATTATCGTACCCACCGGCACTTCCAATATCTGCGCTGCCTCGGCATAGGTCTTACCTTCCATGGCCACCAGCGTCAGTGCCAGGCGCTGATCCCTGGGTATTTTTTCCAGGGCGTCGCTAACCGCGGCTATCTCTCGCTCCCCATTGGCCGTCTGTTCAGCGGATGGGGCCTCATTCCATTGCTCGCCAACGAGTCGGGGATACCTGTCCCTGACTTGCCGCGACCTCAATTCGTCGATCCACGCGTTTTTGCAGATCCGGTAGGCCCATTTGACCGCGTGCGCGCCCTCGGGCATACCTTTGTCCAGCACCCTCTCGACTGTGGTTTGCAGCAAGTCATCCGCATCAGCCGCACTTCCGGTCAGCGAAAAGCAAAATTTCCGCAATCCACCCAGCCCAGCGAGCAGAACATCCCGCTGTAATTCGCTGAGCGCTCGCATAAGATTCCTGTTAAAATAAGTGACGTTTAAAGTGTGTATTCTATTCCATCGGATGGAATTATTCTCTGCACGATTCGTCCATATAGATAGAGACGGCAGTACTATTTTGTTGGTGGGTGCCCCATGTTTAAACTTAACGCTTTGAAAATTCGAACAATTTCCACAAAATCTATGGTTGTGGTTCGCTCGTGTCCGCCTGTAATTACCGCAATTTGTGTCCTCAGTCTGCTATTAGCATTGCAGCCAGTCCACGCGCGGCAGTTGACTGTGGGCGGCGCCCCGGATCAAATTATCGAACAAACGATTGAGGAGAGCGTTGACGAAGCGGCAGAAGAGGCTGCCGAAGAGGCCGCCGAAGAGGCGGTGGAGGAGGCTATCCAGGAACGCGTCCTCTCCGTGGGCGGCACCCCGGTCGAGCGACGGATTGAGGAGCAAATAGAAGAGAGTATTAGGGAGGGGATTGAGCAAGCCCTTGAGGAGGGTATCTCGGAGAGTATCGCCGCGGACGTGGAGAATAGTGTTGAGGAAAGTGTTGAAAATTCTGTCGAGGAAGTTGTAGAGGAAACTATCGAGGCGACCCTGGAAGAGAGCGTTGAGCATGTAGTCCAGGGGTCTGTAGAAGACAGCATTGAGGAAGTCGTAGAAGAAAACATCGAAGAAGAAGTCGCGCAAAATCTGGCGCAGGATCTGGAACGTAATCTCGAGCAAGAGGTAGAGATTCAGGTGGCCGATGCCGTCGAGGAGCAAATTGAAAGTGAGATCGATGAAATCCTCGAGGGTATAGAAAACGAGTTCGAAATTGACGAGGGCAGGATTCACAAGGACCAGTGGCTGGTCATGGCCGAGCCCGAGGTTTTTGATAAATTGGCCGAAGAAGGTTACCTGTTCGCTACTATTACCGACCTTCCCGGCATGGGAATGCGCCTGGCAGAAGTCGCCGCTCCCGCCAGCTTCGACATCACACAAGTGCGCCAGGGCGTGATCGATGTGGTGGGCAAGGAGCGTGCAGAGGTCGACCTGAATCATATTTACACGGCGGGCACGCTGGTTGATTCGCTACCCGAAGAGGGTATTACGCCGCGTGCAGCCATCAGTTTCCCGTCAGATATTGACCAGATGTCGCTGCGCATTGGCATGATCGACAGTGAGGTGGACGTCAGCCACCCATCGTTGGCAACCGCCCGTATCCATGCGCGCTCTTTCACACCGCAAGGCGCAGAATCACCGGACTTTCACGGCACCGCCATCGCCTCGATTATCGTCGCTGATGCTGCCGGTTATAAAGGGCTCGCACCGAAGGCTGAGGTCTATGCCGCCTCTGTATTTGAGAATGATCGGCAGCATGGGGAAATCGCCAGCACGGTTAGCCTGGTGAGGGCGCTGGACTGGCTTATGTCCTCCGGCGTAGATGTGGTAAATATCAGCCTGGCCGGGCCGCCTAACAGGTTGCTGGAGGCCGCTCTTGGCCGCGCACAGGAGCGCGGGGTTATGATACTGGCGGCAGCGGGCAACGGTGGCCCGGTGGCGCAACCCATGTACCCTGCGGCCTATGATTCGGTTGTCGCAGTTACCGCTGTGGATGCAGCGGGGCAGGTTTTCCGCCTGGCCAACCGCGGTGCATACCTTGATCTTTCGGCTCCGGGGGTCGGGTTATTACATGCCAGGGCTGGCGGTGGTTATGCGGCTTCCTCGGGCACATCTTTTGCCGTACCATTCGCGACGACGGCGGCAGCGCGATTGAGGCAGTTGCAACCCGCTGACAATGCACTGGAGTTACTCTATGAGTCCGCCGAGGACCTGGGGCCTCCAGGACGCGACGAAATCTATGGCTATGGCTTGCTGCGGCCGGGAAAATCCTGATCACCAGCGGTAGAGGAACCTGGTCCCAAATAAATTCTGGGTATAGTCCGCTGAAGGGTAGTTGGAGTCATAGTTGGCGTAACCGTAATAGACTTGCACCGCACTGCGCCCAATTATCGGCATTTCAAAATCTGCGCGCCACCGGTGCCGCTGGTCATCCCGGTCCTCACCGATACTGGGAGTGATAGTGCTGTAATTCCTGTCCTCATAGCGCCAGGCCAGTTCCAGCTTGGCTATTCTGGAAAAAATTTCGAATCGGTGAATGTAGCGTAACTTCAGGCTATTCGACGTATAGTCCAGCCGGTTCGCATCGGCATCTTCGTCTTTGTAGCGGTAACCCAGGTTGAAGTAGCTGCGCAAACCACGGTGAAAGTAGTAAAGGTCCACTTCGCCAGCATTGGTATTGGCGTCACGTCCGGGGCGGTTTTCAATAGATTTGTTTGAGTAGACGTAAGCGCCGCGGGCGAACCACTTCTTGGCCAGAAAGCCCGAGACCGAAGGCGATACCCGGTAAAGCTCAAGAAACTTGTCATTGTCCAGCCGGGAGTTGATGTAGTAAAAGGAAATTCCCGTATCGACCCTGTCCAAATCCAGCGCCAGGTCGGTACCCAGTATATGGGTCTGGCGGTCCACCCGGGAGAATTCCTTGTACAGGACCTGGCTGAAATCATATGTCGCGGCTACCTTTATTGTCCTGGATAGTTCCTTCTGTGCCTCCAGACCAACATCCATGGTCATGGCGTAATCGCCCTGGTTGGTGGCGCGGTCGACTTCCTCGACGGATACGTTGCTGTCATATTCGCCGCCGAGACCGACCTCGGCGGAGTATTGGGCTGGCGCCAGTGTGTTGTTTTTCTGCTGGGCCAAGACAGGGGTTGCCAACAGGCACGTCGCTATCCACGCCGCGAAGGCGCAGAAAATACTTACTGTAAGTGCGGGCCGCGCCATGCCGGGACAATTCCTGGGGAGGTGGTGAGTCAGTGCAGCAGACTAACCAAGAGTTGCCGCAGTCACAAGCCGGGGAGCTGATTTTCGCGCCGATTTTACAGCTAATCTTGCGGTAACGCGTATACTGCAATCTTCGCTACTATGGGCGGTGACGACTAACTCGCGCCAGCCAATCACACCAGACGGGATTATAAAAATGCCTCAGCCTTCGACGATCAGCAATTGTATGCATCGCAACCCAACCCACTGACGATACACCTGGACGCCAATCTTGTGAAATGCGTTTTGTTGTGACGTATTTGAGGGCCACTGGATAGACAATTTATACAAGACACTACACTAACACCTCATAGGAGCAATGATATGAAGGAACAATTCGGCGATGTTTATCTACAGCAATTCGGGTATGTCACCGTTGTAGAAATAAGGCGTCCACCCTATAATTTTTTCGACTCTGAACTGATCGCGTCCCTGGCAGACGCGTTTGAATATCTCGATGGTGTCGATGAATGTCGCGTTATTGTGTTGGCGTCAGAGGGTAGCGCATTTTGTGCGGGAGCCAATTTCCAATCCAATTCCGGCGCTGGTTTATTCGAAGACGATCCGCAGCGGGGCGCGGGAAATCTGTATCGCTATGCGGTCAGGCTTTTTCGTGCCAGAAAACCGGTGGTCGCCGCTGTCCAGGGTCCCGCTGTGGGGGGTGGTCTGGGACTTGCGTTGGTTGCCGATTTTCGTGTGATTGGCGAGAAGGCGCGGTTTTCGGCCAATTTTGTCAAACTGGGGGTGCATGCGGGTTTTGGTATTTCCCATGTTTTACCGCGCCTCGTGGGTGTGCAAAAGGCCAGCCTTATGCTCCTCACCGGACGCAGGGTTGGTCCGCAGGAGGCGTTGGAAATCGGTCTTGCTGATGTGTTGGCCACTGGCGATGAGGTGCGGGCCGAGGCGATCGCGCTGGCATCCGAAATAGCCGAGGCCGCCCCTCTGGCGGTGGAGTCAACACGCGAGACATTGCGACAGGGGTTGGCGGATGCGGTCGAACGGCAGGTACAGCGCGAATTTGCCGAGCAATTGCGCCTGGCGCAGACTGCGGATCACGCGGAAGGGATAAAAGCGGTCATCGAGCGTCGCGATGGTCAGTTCACACGCAGTTGAAAGGCTGCCCGGGCTGTTCTGAAGCGGGTAATTTCCGTCACGTCTTGCGGCGCTGAAGCGGGCAGTCCCCCCAGGGATTGGCGGCAAGGCGTGGCTGGTTCATAATTGCAGGTCTGCCTCCCCCGCACCGGCGTAACGCAGCCCCCTCCCGAGCATATTCCCCAACATTTATCGCAATTTTCGTGTAGGATGGTCGGTTTTACGAAGAGATAAGGTCTAATTATGGCGCGCAAACCCACGCGAGCAGCTGCCAAGAAGAAGCAACCGGCGGCAGTACAAACTTCGCAGTCTATCGAAGAGCAGACCAAACTCTTCCTTAAGTCCGGCAACAAGATCGAGGTCATTCAGTCCGGAGTCAGTGGGCAGCATAATATGGTGGCCAGCAAGCATATCAAGCTGGGCAACAAAACAGCATCCAGGTAATTATTCAGTCATGCACAACCCGGCATAATAAGTGCGGGGTTGTGGGGTTCTTGGCGCCTTGAAATTGACCGAATATCCCCGTTGACTCTGGTGTCAAGCCCTATATACTGCACGCTGCTTGTAAGTACACCTTCTTATGCATACCGTTCTGAAGTCACGTTGTTAGTACCTCGCCCTGTTTTTCATAAGTAATTGCAACACTTCAAGCCAAACCAGTCTTCGTATAGAAGGCTCCACATATGAAACGATAGGAAAGATTTATGTCAACCGTAACTGGAACTGTAAAGTGGTTCAACGAAACTAAAGGCTTTGGCTTCATCGAGCAAGAGTCCGGACCCGATGTATTTGCGCACTTCAGCGCTATCTCAGGGTCAGGCTTCAAGACTCTGGTTGAAGGCCAAAAAGTCGAGTTCACCGTAACTCAGGGTCAAAAAGGTCCCCAGGCTGAGAACATCGTAGCCGTATAAAGACCGTCTGTTAAAAAAGTCCGCACTGGATACAGCGCGGGCTTTTTTTTTGCTCGATATTGCCAGCACCGATACCCGGTGAAGCGGGGCAGTCTCGACAAGCCCCGGGTTTTTGCGGCAATGGTTGTCTCATTACCCCGCTAACGCGTATCCTTTAACTTATTGCAGACCACCCACTCGGAATTGCCCAATGATTGACCAGCTGTTTATCGCCGGTTTATTTACTTTGCTGCTGGTCGGCCTGATTTTTACCAAGTGGCCTGCCGTGCTGGTTTTTGTCGGTACTATGTTGCTGGCCTACTTCTTCGGGTTGGTGGATACGGCAGAGGTGCTGGCCAAGGCCACCAACACCGGGGTTATTACCCTTATTGTCCTGCTGCTGGTTTCCATCGGCCTGGAAAAGTTATCCTGGCTGACCCGCCTGTCCGGCAGGTTGATAACCCCCAGCTATGTCGGCAGCCTGTTGCGGCTGGGCTCGGCCACCGCCTTCTTTTCCGCCTTCGTCAATAACACGGCGGTGGTGGCAACACTGGCCCATACGATACGCAGTAACCGCCATCATCCGGCATCCAGATTGCTGATGCCCCTGTCTTATGCCGCTATTCTTGGTGGCACCATGACTCTGATCGGCACCTCTACCAACCTTATTGTCAGTAGCTTTCTGGAGGATGCCACCGGCCAGGGGCTGGCCTTTTTCGACTTTTTCCTGGTGGGCGCTTCCGTGACGGTACTGGGCCTGTTGGTCATCCTGGGTAGTTCCCGTTTGCTGCCGCAGGGCACTACTGAGCCCATGGATATCAACGAATACGTTATCGAAGTCGAGGTGAGTGATGAATCGGACCTGATAGGCAAGAGTATTCTGACCAACAAGCTGCGCGAGCTCGAAGATTTGTTTCTGGTAGAGATTGTACGCGGCGATCACCTGATTACACCAGTGACTCCTCATGAGTATATCGAGGCGGGGGATAAACTTATTTTCTCCGGTGATATCAAGCAGGTCAAGGCCCTGGAGTCTTTCGATGGTCTCAGCCTGTTTGCGATTGACGAGGGTCTGTTGCGCAAGAATATGATGGAAGTGATCGTCATGCCCAATGCCGCCATCGAGGGCAAGACGGTCAAGGAAAGTGGTTTTCGCTCCCTGTTCGATGCGGCGGTGGTGGGCATGCGTCGCGGCGGCAAGCGGCTGTCCGGCAAGCTGGGCAATATCACCATCCAGGCCGGTGACAATATGATGCTGGCCGTGGGGCCGGATTTCAACGAGCGTAAGAACCTGGATAAAAACTTCGTGGTCATCGACGATTCAGTCGGAGAGATCAAGACCACGCCATTCCAGAACTATTTTATCACCGGCACGTTGCTGGCGGTAATCGCCCTGGCTTCACTCAATATCTTACCCTTGATCAAGGGTATGGCCTTCCTGCTGGTTTGTATGCTGTTGCTCGGTGTCGTCAAACGCTCGGAATTGCGTCGCCGCTTTCCTTTCGAACTGTGGCTGATTATTACCTCTGCCCTGACCTTGTCCCAGGCGCTGAACAATTCCGGTGTGGTAGCCATTTTGACCGATACCCTGCACGCCAATCTGGCCGTGCTGGGGCCCTATGCGGCCCTCGCCGGCATTTACCTGGGTACCCTGTTGCTGACCGAGTTGATGACCAACAATGCCGCCGCTGCCCTCAGTTTCCCCATCGCCTTTGGCCTGGCGGAGAGTTACGGGCTCAGCCATATGCCCTTTGTTATGGCGGTGGCCTATGGCGCCAGCGCGAGCTTCCTCACACCCTATGGGTACACCACCAACCTGATGGTGCAGAACCTCGGTGGTTATGAGTTTCGCGATTACTTCCGGGCGGGGCTGCCACTCTCATTGGCTTATTCCGCGGTGGTGCTGTTCCTGATACCCATGGTATTTCCCTTTTAGGCGGGCAGGTCTGCTGTGGTTATTGCGGATCAGGTCAAAATCTTTGCTCGTACTATAATCCGCTTCCTTTACTGTTACTCACACATAATAAACGCGGAGAACGTAGAGGGTGTCACCGCCCGGTATGATTGGGCGAGTTGACCTTGCCCCCGCCAGGCTCGATTTTACAGGCTCACTATGTGATCGAGATATTTCAGCTGCCAGTTGCCGATATCGGCATCTTCGCCGGTGCCTCCCGCGACGCCGTCCCTGCCCAGGGTATACAGCTTATAGGTTTTGGGTGCGGGGTGAAGGCGCCTCAGTTTTTCGTAGTGATAGGGGCGCCCCCAGGGATCTTCAGGTATTTTGTCGATATAGCCCCCTTCTTTGCGGTTCTTGGGCTGTGGGCCGGTTGTGCTCGCTGAGGCCAGCTCTTGTGTTGTCAACGGAAGGGCCGCGTTATCGGTGAGATACTGGCGCAGGGCAAAGTCCAGTTCAGAGAGATGTCGGTGAACTGTCTGCAGAGTGCTGTTTTTGCCATTCATCGGGTCTATACCGAACCGAGCCTGAAGGGCGGCGGTTGGATCCTCGCTGCAAAAAATCTCCCAGTCATTTTCCACTGGCACTAGAGACGCCCGATCCGCGCGGACGATGAAGCGTTTGTATCCCGGACTATTCCCCCAGCGATCAAAGGAATTGATTTCTCCACACACCACGTCGCCTGGAAAGCTCTGGATATTGCGGTATTCGACTTCAATGTTCTGGAATAACCCGGTTTCAAGTGTTTTTTTTGCGTCCTCGATGGGATCGGCGCAACCGAACATAAGCAAAATGCCACCAAGTGTGAGAGTCCACTTAAGCAACGTCACTACCTCCGTGATTGTGGTGGGTTTGTTGTAATGATTCACCCGTTCAAATAGCCAGGAAAGAAGCATCGTCGACATCCTTGGGTAGGGTGAACAGGTTCAGGCCTCCGACGTGCATGGGGGTGCGTCGCGATTGCAGAATCAGGAAAAGGGCGTCGGTAATCGGCATTCTACGCACAGGCGTATCTCCCTATTGTGGTGTTGGTGACAGCGATGGTGTGAGCAAGAATAGACTATCTGGAGCTCCAGTGAAATATTTCACCAGTGCTGTGTCATGTTGAAGGCACATCTGATTCAGATACGCCTCTATGGCATCCACTTTGGCCGACATATCGGCAATCTTGTGGCGGATGACCTGGTGTTGGATCAGCGGTTTGCCGAAAGTTTCCCGCTCCTGGGCATAGACGATGGATTCCTCCAGACAGGTTTTCATCAGGCCCAGTGCGCCAGCGGCTAAGGACAGGCGTTCGAAATTAAAGTTTTCCATGATGGAAATGAATCCCCGGTCCTCCTCACCCATCAGGTTGCCAGCGGGAACGCGGCAATTATCAAAATACAGAGTGGCCTGGTCGGAACACCACCACCCCATCTTTCTATCCAATGGCGTCAGGCTGAAACCGGGTGTGCCTTTCTCCACAAATAACAGCGAGATACCGCTCAATCCGGGGTTACCGGTACGCCCGCCCACACGCCGGTAGCGCCGCAGCGCGCCATTTCCTCTGCCGCAGCGGCGCGCATAAAGGCGTCATCGAAACCCAGGCCGCCGAATTTGTCGCTGACGCCAAAACCGAAATAACCCATGGCCCCCAGTTCTTCGTGGACACGCCAGGGGAAATCTC
This sequence comes from Gammaproteobacteria bacterium, assembly GCA_003646405.1. GTDB lineage: Bacteria > Pseudomonadota > Gammaproteobacteria > Pseudomonadales > Halieaceae > JBALVO01. The sequence continues at coordinate 1,630 of QNFR01000051.1, read as the reverse complement.
CCGCTTCATCCCATTCATCGGCGTGGGGTTTTATTTCCGTTTCCACATAGCGCTTGATGGTTTCCCGGAAGGTCCGGCGCTCTTCTGTTTCGAATGGGTTTTTCATTAGTTGGTGTCCTGTTGATGCCCGGCTTGAACCGGGCGGCATGCGATGGTTGGTTGCAATTGGCAAATACCACAAAAACATGATCAAAATCAATAGGCAACGAATATTGTTCCAGTATATTAAGTCGTTATGATCACCCCACTAAAATTAGGGATGGGTGTGCCGGGAGCAAGAGAAGTGGCGATAGGGGAGGATTCCACGCCCCGCCGGGACGGGCTGGGACCCGATAGGGTGTGTGGTGACAATTACACTAAAATACCATTGGCTAAGTTAAGGCGATAAACGTTAGATGTAATTATCGCTACGAAGCAGTTCCACTCGACTGCACGCAGCACAAAAAGAATTGATGAAATGGTAGTGACGTAAACAAGAGAGACAACGAGAATCGCACGAATATAGACAATAATATTATAGAAGTCACAGAGCTTCATCGTAGGTCAAGGCAAGGCTAAAAAACTCTCAGAGGGATAGTAGAATGAACAAAAAACTGCTCGCAATGTCGGTTCTGGCCGCCATCAGTTCACAGGCTTTAGCCTTCCAGTTTGATACCTCGGATGACTGGCAAATCCGCTGGGATAACACCATCAAGGGCAACGTCATGGCCAGGACGGAAAAGGCTACACATGACGTGACAGTAAGAGCCGATGCTTATTTCCTGTCCAGGCAGTCGGATTTCTCCGTTGACCGCTCCGGCCTTGGCCTGGTCAGCACCCGTGTCGATCTGCTGTCGGAACTGGATGTGGTCTGGAAGGAAAAATTCGGTTTTCGCATCAGCGGTACCGGCTGGTACGACCCCCAGTACAAGAGCAGCAACAATGACCACCCCGACAACTGGAATGCCAACTGGACAACCCCCAGCGCCGACGTGGGTGATTACAGCCACGCGGTGAAAGACCTGCACTACGCCGGCGGTGAATTCCTGGACGCCTTTGTGTTCGCCAACTTCGATATCGGCGATGTCGCTATCGGCACCAGGCTTGGGCGCCACACGATTTACTGGGGCAACAGCCTGTTGGGGGCGGCTGCCGCCGCCAGTATCGGTGGCGTGATGGCGCCACTGGATGCCTCCAAGGCCCTGTCGGTGCCGGGCTCCGAGGCGAAAGAGCTGTTTATGCCCACCAACAGGTTCTCGACGGTGGTGCAACTGACCGATAACCTTACCCTCAACGCTTACTACGGCTTTGAGTACCAAAATATCCGCCTGCCTGAGACGGGCGCCTTTTTCAGCCCCGCGGCGGGTTTGACCGAGGGCACGGAATTCATCCCCTTCCCCCCGTATCCGCGCAGTGTCTACGAGGTCGATGGCCCCATCATTGGTTTCCACACGCGTAAAAACGAGGGAGATGAAGGTGATTTTGGCTTCAATGTCCAGTATTACGTCGATGCGTGGGAGCTGGAGGCCAGCTTTATTTACATCAACTACACGGATAAGGACCGCCACGGCTTGCATGCCGGATTCGATTTGGGCCAGTTTGGTACGGTCCTGGCTGCCCAGGGTGTTGAGGAAATGCAGGATTTAATGGG
>QNFR01000050.1 GCA_003646405.1 Gammaproteobacteria bacterium | reverse complement strand
CTGGAAGCTGCCCTTGAGCACCTCACCCTGTAAGTCGCCGCTGTCGTGATCCAGTTGCATACGCAGAATTGTGGTTTCCACCGTGGAACTCTGCCCCTGGCTGGGGGCGGCGCTGCTGCCGCGCATGGCGGCGAGCATGGGAAACAGGCGAATAAGCGTGGGCAGAAACTGGCGTAGGACTACCAGCAGGCCGGTGAGGGCTGCGCCTATCCAGTGCATACGGCCGGTGAGCGTGAGGCCGATCACTATCACCACCGCCACGCCCAGGCCCATTTTTATATATTCGGCCCGACGCTTATGCGGGGGCACTGACTGAGCCCGTTGGAACAGGATATAGACAACGGCAATGGCTGCCAGTAACAGTATTAGTCGGGCCACATCAGTCCTTAGGGTTTGAGTTGTTGGAGCAACAGTTTAGCACTGTCACTGCCACTGTCTTCAAGCGCTGTGCGCCCGCCGGCGACATAGCGGGCCACGGCGCCGAGCAGGGCCTCCAGGGTGCTGGCGCTGTGGCTGTCGAAGTGGGCATAGGCGCCACTGCTGAGTTTGGCCATGGCGCGAAAAGTTTTTTCCACGCCGCTACCGTGCCCCTCCTGAAACAGGAACAGGGGCAGTTGCAACATGCCGCACTGCCCCGCGAGCTGGCACAGGGTGTCCGCGCTTTCTTCCACGGCATCACCGATGAACACCAGGGCTTTTACCGAAGTTTTGCGTTGCTCACCCTGAGCGTGGCGCAGCAGGCGCGCGATCTGGGTGTGTCCTCCTTCACATTGTACCTGCCCCATCAGTTGCGCCAGTTGTTTGCTGTCCGTCAACCACCTGCTGGTATAAAACTCGTGGAAACCCCGGTAGTAGCACAGTTGTACCGCAAGCTCGGTGACCTTGTTTGTGGCGCGAAACATCTCCTGTTGCAGGTAGCTGGCATTGTCCCAGGTGGGCTGGCGGCTGGCGGTGGCATCCACGGCAAACATCAGGCGCGGTTGTTTCTCGACAAATTGCGTAATTGCCTTACTTTTGTGCAGGAAGCGGTCTATCTCGGCAGAGGAGGATCGGCGGGACGGGAGTTTGGCCATAGTGTTTTCAGAGGTATTGCGGGCTCTCAGGAGCCCTTGTTATATTCCTCCAGTTTGCCGGTTTCCTGCAGTTGGGCCAGGTAATTGCGGCGCGTGGCCAGTTCGGTAAGCGCTTCCACCAGTTCTTCATCAGTGACTTTCTTGCTTGTTGGTGTATTAACCAGTTGCCAGAGCTTGCGACTGCACAGTTCTCGAGCGTTGAATCTTACTGTATTCATTTTCTTGTTTCTTTGTCCTTGTGCAGCACCCAACTGATTTTTGTGAGTTGAATACTGGATTTATATTGGTAAAACATAGAGTTATCGTAAATAGCATCCGTAATTATCAAATGGGTGCTGCACTTGTCCGGTTTCTTTAAAGGGTCAGGTGCCGCCCCCTGTTTTTTTAACCGGGACTACATTAATCGTAAATTGTGACAATGGCGTGAATCTCGCGACTGCGGTCTCACCTTGATGCCCCCAGCTTACACCGTAGAGGCATCAAAGGGGAAGGGGCACCCCTGTCAAATTCCGGCCTACTGTATCCCAATTACCGCTATACTTGAATCCCATGAATCCCATGAAGCCATGAAGCCATGAAGCCATGAAGCCATGAAGCCATGAAGCCATGAAGCCATGAAAGAGGCACAGGAAGTACAGCATGTCGGTTCCCGCATCACATTACGTTAACGGCAATCCGTTGCAGGGCCCTTTTCCCGTGCCCTTGCAGCAGGCGCTATTTGGTATGGGTTGTTTCTGGGGGGTGGAGCGCAAATTCTGGCAGGTAGAGGGGGTATTTACCACCGCGGCCGGTTACGCTGCGGGGGTAACGTCCAATCCCACCTATCCGGAGGTGTGCAGCGGGCAGACTGGCCACAATGAGGTGGTTTTGGTGGTTTTCGATCCCGTCATTGTCAGCTATGGGCAACTGCTCAGGCTGTTCTGGGAGGGGCACAACCCCACCCAGGGTATGCGTCAGGGCAATGATATGGGCAGCCAATACCGTTCCGGTATATACACTTTCGATGAGGTGCAGCAGGGTCAGGCAGAGTCATCTCTGCGAGCGTTCCAGCAGGCGCTGGATCGGGCGAATTACGGCACCATAACCACCGAAATTTTGCCCGCTCCCAAGTTTTATTATGCGGAGGACTATCACCAGCAATACCTGGCTAAAAATCCCGACGGTTATTGTGGCTTGGGCGGCACCGGGGTGAGTTGTCCGGAGATGGCCTGGACCAATTGAGTCTATCTACCGACGGCGAGGATGAGTCAGGTCATACCGATTTCACTGTGGAATAAAGCCCGGGATTTAGCACCGGTTCGTTTTTTAGTCGCTGAACTCGTCTTCCTCGGGCTCCGTACTTTCCAGCTGTTCCATAAGGTTGACGGCAATGGTGACAAAGTCGGAATCGGTGATGATGCCCACCAACCGGCCCTTGTTCAGCACTGGCAGGCAACCCAATTTGTGCTTTTGCAGGTGCATGGCGGTGCCGCGTAGGCCCGCGTGCTCTTCCACAGTCTGCACCGGTGTGGTCATAACGGAGGAGATGGCCACATACCGATCCCGTGAGTCCGGCCCTCCCTCTTTGTTCAGCACGGTTGAGTCCTCCGCGGCCAGTATATCACGCTGTGACACCAGCCCGATCAGGCCGCCGTCACCGCTCACCACGGGGATATGTCGTATGTGATGCTCCGTCATCATTTGGCGGGCACTCGCCAGGCTGTCGTCGGGGCCCAGTGAGTAAGGCTCCCGGGTCATGATTTCTGCTACTGTGAACATGGCGCTTCCTCGTTTGGGAGTAAAAAAAGCAATCCCCGCCACGTTAGCGCTATTATGGCTGCCGTGTCTTGATCGTCGTCAAAAAAAGCTGGTTTGCCGCTGCCTAAAACAGCCTGCCCAGCAGACTGGTAAGCGCATTTTCCACCCGCAGGATACGCGGGCCAAGAGATACCGCCTCGCAGCCTGCCTCCTGCAGTTTCTCCACCTCATAGGGGATAAAGCCGCCTTCCGGCCCGATCACCACCACGGTTTCACCGCGCACCTCCCGCGGGCAAGGAGGGTAGTCGCCGGGGTGTGCCAGCAGGGCGCACCGGTCCTCGGTCATTGCGGGTAAGAGGTCTTCGACAAACGGCTTGAAGCGCGGGTGGCAGTGTATTTGTGGCAGCATGGTGTCGCGGGATTGTGCCAGGCCCTGCAGCAGGTATTCATGGATGGTTGCAGCCTGTAATACCGGTGTTTGCCAATAGCTTTTTTCCACTCGATAGCTGTTGATCAGGTGCAATTCTGCTGCGCCGAATTCCGCCATACTGCGCAGGATGCGCCGCAGCATCTTGGGGCGGGGCAGGGCAATAATCAGGCTGAGAGGCAGCTTGGCCGGCGGGTGCAGGCTTAGAGCAAGGGCCAGCACGGCGCGCTTGTCGCTGAGTTCCAGGATGTGTCCCTCGCCCATCAGGCCGCCCAGCTCGCCGACTCGCACCTGGTCACCCACCTTGGCGCGGTGCACTTGCAAGAGGTGTTGCAGGCGGTGGTCTTGAACCGTGATCCGGTTTTCCCCGAGGCGATCGCTGTCGGTGAAAAGCAAAAGGTTCACATAGCACTCCTTCCCGGTGATATTGTCGGGCTTATCCGGCCCACAAGTCGTATTCGTCGGAGCCTGTGACCTCAGCCTCTACGAAGTCCCCGGGGTTTAATCCGATTGCACCATTGAGAAAGACCCTGCCGTCGATTTCCGGGGCGTCGGCACTGGAGCGACCGATCGCGCCCTGCTCGTCCACCTCATCAATCAGGATTTGTACGGTCTTACCGATTTTGGCCCGTAACCTGGCACTGCTGATTTCCTGCTGCAACGCCATAAAGCGCTGCCAGCGCTCCTGCTTGACTTCTTCCGGCACATGATTGGGCAGGTCGTTGGCTTTGGCGCCTTTGACCGGGGAGTACGCGAAACAGCCCACCCGGTCCAGTTGGGCCTCGCGCAGGAAGTCCAGCAGGATATCGAAATCGCGCTCGGTCTCCCCCGGAAAGCCGACAATGAATGTACTGCGCAGGGTGATATCCGGGCAGATGTCACGCCACTTGTCGATTCGCTGTAGGGACTTCTCTGCGGCGGCGGGGCGTTTCATGCGCTTGAGCACCTCGGGGCTGCCGTGCTGCAGGGGGACGTCCAGGTAGGGCAGAATTTTGCCCTCGGCCATCAGCGGAATGACATTGTCCACATGGGGGTAGGGGTAGACGTAGTGCAGGCGCACCCAGATACCGAATTCGCCCAGTGCCTCGCATAGTTCCTGCATACGGGTTTTCATGGGGCGGCCGTTCCAGAAGCCCGTGCGATATTTGGTATCTATGCCATAGGCGCTGGTGTCCTGTGAGATGACCAGCAATTCACGCACCCCGGCTCGCACCAGACGCTCGGCCTCTGCCATGACATCGCCGATTGGACGGCTGACCAGGTCACCACGCATACTGGGAATAATGCAAAAACTGCAGCGGTGATTGCAGCCTTCGGATATTTTAAGATAGGCGTAGTGGCGGGGCGTGAGCTTGACTCCCTGGGGCGGCACCAGGTCGTTGAAGGGGTCGTGTGCCGGGGTGTGAGGCACGTATTTATGCACCGCCCCCACCACTTCCTCGTAAGCCGCGGGGCCGGTGACACTCAGCACTTTGGGATGCCGGGCCATGATCGCCTGCGCGTCACCCCCCACACCCATGCAGCCGGTGACGATCACCCTGCCGTTCTCGCTGATGGCCTCGCCGATGGCGTCCAGGGATTCCTGTTTGGCGCTGTCGATAAAGCCGCAGGTGTTTACCACCACGATCTCGGCATCCTCGTAGGTGGGTACGATCTCGTACCCGTCTATTTTCAGCTGGGTGAGGATGCGCTCGGAATCGACCAGGGCCTTGGGGCAGCCCAGACTGACGAAGCCGACTTTATTGCTGGACATGGAGTTCGGACATCATTCAGACCTGTGGGCGAGTGGATTAAGGGGCGCGGATTATACCCTAGAACCGATACCGCGCTGCCACCTGAACCTGTGTGGCATCGCCGTTATTACCGTCCTCGTTCTTGCGGTTCCCCCACAAATACTCCGCGCCCAGATCGATGCGCGGTGTGGGCGTCCACATCAGGTTGGATGAAAAACGCAGGGTACGCTTATAGGCATCGCCAGAGACAAAGTCAGGGTTGTCCACCTCGACCACGCCAAAGGTGAAGTTGGACCGCATGTTCCTGCCTCCGGGCCACCAGTGTTGGAAGGATACATAGCCGGCAAGGATATCGAATAATTTCAGTTCACCGGTCTCGGGATCGATAATCCCGTCGAAACTGCCAACGCTGGACAGGTCGTTGACATAGCGGCCTATGCCATCGCCGGCATTGAACTGGAACAGCAGGCTGTCGCGCTCGTCAAGCATCGGGGTGGCGAAGCGTCCGCTGATAGTTGACCCCCAGGCGTACTGCTTTTCAATGCCAGTCCCCTCGCTTGAATTCAGCTGCGCACGAATCTGACGGCCGAGCAGGCCGAGCTTGACGTGCAGGCGTGGATGGGGTTGGAAGCGCGCGCTGGCGATGATATCAGGTGCCTTGGAGACACCCTGGGCATTCTGGACCTGGGGATTGGGGTCTTCCATGGAAAATTGAAATTCGTACTCCTTACCCAGGTTGGGCATGATCCTGACCTGGCTCTGGCGCACGTTGATGCGTCCGTTCAGGCCTTCGAAATCAACCTCCTCGGGACTTGCCTGGGTGTCTACGAAGGCCGACCAGGTCTTTCCCGCCAGTACCTGGCCGCGTTGCCCGAACGCGTGCCGCAGGCGGAACGTCTCACCGTCGCCGGCGAAGTCGCCCTCGATAAAGGCGCGCAGAATACCCACGTCAGTGGGCTCCCTGAGGTCGAAATTCAATCGCGATTGCGAGGCGGTAATACTGCTTTGTGCCTCGACATCATCGCCATCATCGCCATCATCGCCTACAGGTATGGAGCCGACAATAAATCTGTCCTTGATTTCCAGGCCGTCAAAGCTGTTGACCACGGATGCCTTCACATAGCCGCCGATACGCAGTGCCGCGTCTGTTCCGGGCAGGCGCCAGCCGCCTATAAAGTCTTCCAGCATCGCCCGGGTCGGATCATCTGCCTGAGCCTTGGCAACCGACTTGCCAGTCTCGATTTTCTTCTGCTCCTGGGTCTTTGGTTGGGAGGTGTCCGAGGCCACGGCAAGCTGTTCTGGTGTTAAGCGCTGCGTTGGCGTTATGGTGGTGTCAGGGGGTTCCTCAGCCGGGGTTACGGCTATGGTTTTGGCAGCGGTTGGCGTTGGCGCTCGCAGGATATCCAACTCCTGTTTCAAACCGGCGATCTCCAGAGACTGGGCCTGCAGTAACTCTTTTTGCTCGGACAGATCCTTTTGCTGCTGTTGCAGCAGGGCAATCACCTCGCTCAGATCCATGGTTTGCGCTGGCGGTGAGGCGTCCGCTTCCGGGGAGGGGTCAGTTTGTTTGGACTGTGCGGCATTCACGCAAATAGTGGATGCCAGGAGAAGTGCTGCAACGCAGCGTGTGGCTGATGTCATCTGGAGTCTCCGTACTGGGGGTATAACTGCGGCGCGTCTTGGTCGTTCTGTGTAAGATACGCTATTGGCAGCGACTGTGAAATATCTGAATCAGTTCAGTATTCGTTCAGTAAGTCGCTGCTAAATTAATTTCCAGCATCACACGCTACACAAGGAGATTGACTATGAAGCTGACAACTGCATTGATTTTGGGTGTGTTCACCATCGGAGCCGCCTACAGCCAGGCGGATCACCGTTGCCTGTGGCGGTGTTAGCCGGGACTATCCAACAGATTCCGCAACTAACCGCTAATCGCGAGGGCGGTAACCTGGTTATCGGGCGCGATGGCTCGGTCAATCTTGATGACTAAGTGCCGCAGGTTGGTAGGCTTCGTACTTTTCCCTGGCGCGAATAATATCTGTATTTTTCTTGCCGTCCGTTATCTTGACCACGGCATCCAGTTTTTTATAGCGGGCATAAATAACGCCATCGCGGCGAGTTTCGCTGATCCTGCCCTTGGCGCCCACTTCCATGATGTCACTGACGACATGGGCAAACGGGATTACGACTTGTTCATTGGCAATAGTCACTCTCGCAGTGCCCCTGATATCTTCAATAGTGAGCATGTTCAATAACCATTGCGGCCTTTTTCCCTCGTTGCCGAACATTGCTACAACAGGTCTGGAATCAGCTATATTGATCTCTGCGTCGACATCCAGTCGCAGCGGTTTCTTCCAAGTGGCTTTTCCATGCACCAGCAGAAAGCGGGCTGACCAGCTATCTGCATCGAATTGCTCCTGTTCACCAATAACCTGCACATTGTCGAGACGCAATTCGGAGCCGCTGATGTCGAACATCATCTGGGCGGGAACACCGCCCACCAGCTTGATGTTGGCAGTGAGGTCGCCTCTTGCGGATTGATCAGCAGTGCGCATTTCAAGGCCGGTAGACTCCAGGCGGACCCAACCGTTGGCGTCTTCACGCTGTAACAGGATGTCTGCACTAAGAGACGCGGAGCCGTTGGTAAACTGGAAGGGTGAATCGGGCGGCAGATAACTGGAAAAAATTGACATGTCAGTGACATTGGCCGATTGGATTTTAAATGCGAAGAGGGGTTCTCTCTCCGCCTTTTCCAGGTACATATTTTTTACGGTGGCCTGTATGTTCAAATTGACATTCTCAATGTAGGCATCTGCTTCATTCTGTCGTATCAAATCAGCTTCGCGTAACACTACCTCCATAAACCAATCAGGGCCGGGGTCCCCTTCATCCACGCGCATGGTGATTTTGCCCTTGCCAGTACTTCTGTAGTCGAGAATGTCAATTTCCAGGGAATTCGACAAGACCTCTATGTCAGTGCCAACTGCCGCCCGACCAGATTCGAGTTTGATAACCCCATTTAACTCCCCCCTGCCCGCGATGCTGGTGAGGTAGCTGTTATTGAACAAGACCCCTAACCACTCCAGGCTGGAAGCACTGCTCTCAAACTCCATGAATCCATGTAAGTTGCCAAGAAGCTCCTTGCCATCAGAGTTGCCTGCCAGTTGTAGAATATCCGTAAGGTTCTCTTCGCTCAGCTTTTCATCCTCATCCAGAACGCTAAAACCGCCGGCATTGATAATAAACGATGTATTCCAGGGTGTGGTGCCACGGCGACCATCCACCAGCAGGTGGGCGCCATTGAGCTTGATATAGCTGCCGGCGACACTGGTAATGCTGGTAGAGACGGAGGTGTTCTTCAGTTTGAGCGCGGCGTCGAGATTGGAGTCAAAGCGGTACTGTCTGATACCAATATCGGCCTTTTGTGAACTGATGGATATGTTGATGTCCACGGCGTTGGCCGACAGGCTGACCATCCCGTGTAAATTGCCCGTCCCACCATACAACGCTAAAGGCCATTTCTCGGGCAGATAATGCCCAAACAATGCCAGATCAGGTGCGGCCAGGCCCTGGATAAAAAATGACAAATTGCGATGTTCATCCAACGTGTCCGGGGTTTCAAACAACGAGTCGGATCCGGTCATCTTCAGTTCCAGATTCTCCCCCGTCAGCAGGGGGTTCTCATCTCCGATATGGGTTACTTCCAGGTCCTTGTACTGCACGGCGAGATTCAGGAGCCTGGATTGTTCCGGTCCTGCGACCAGGTCTACGTTGCCGCTGCCCTGGATGTTATGCCCCAGAATATTGACCATCAGATTGTCCGCATCGACAGACAGATCAGTGCCGCTGAGAACCTGCCCCCGCTCCAGGGCAACATGCCCATCGAGCTGCCCACTGCCGTCTATGGTCATCTGGTTGAAATTCCGGGTAAACAGGTTAATAAACGCCAGGCTGTTAACATTAATACTGATGTCGGCGTCCAGCATCAGGTATTTGAGTAAACTGATGCTCTTATTATCCTTTGGTACAAAAGGCGCAAACTCCAGTAGTCCCTTCACCACCCCTTGTTTGAACACCTCGTTGTTGCCATAGATGTACATTGTGTCCAGCTTCACATCAAACTGGCTATTGCTCAGGGAAAAAGGCCCGCCCCGGGTTTCAAACGTGAGATCCGCGCTAAAATCGCCCGCAGCTTTACCACTGAACTGCATGATCCAGTAGCTGTGATGGCCACTAACGTTGATGTTGTCGATGGCAAGACGCCAGGGCCGCTTATCCTTTCGGGGTGTGGTTACCGCCGGGGCGATCTCCCGCCCTTCGATGTCCGGAAAGAAGGCAATACTGTCTGTATAGTCCCTGTCAGCGCGCAGCAATGGACGTTGCCTATAGTTGACATCGGTCACGGCAACATCGCTTATCCAGACTCGTTTTAGTATCAGTGCCAGAATGGAAGTTGAAGCTGAAGCAGAGGATGCGTCAAACTGCCATTGCTGTGACCGGGATTGGCCATTGGCGGAAATGCCAGTGGCATGCACTCTAAAGGGGTACCATGTCCAGGCATTTTCCCAGGAGACATGGAATTTGTCCGGTTTGACGTAATTTATCAACGATTGGGTGGCGGGCAACTGAAATGCCAGGTTGAATATCGCAAGATAGGCCAATTCCGCGATGACCACGGCCCGGATTAGTTTCCTGCTCCAATGCGATTTTATGATTTTGCTGCCCACAGTACTGCCAGTAGAACATTTAAGTGGAAAGTACCTAAAGCCAACCTATAATGCCAGTGTACTGTGTAACAATATAACAATATAACAATATAAGAATATAAGAGGGAGCGAAAATGGAGTACGACCCGGATACGCACAGTTTGAAATGTCCCAAGTGTGGGCAGGGTATGGAAGAAGTTACCCATGACAGCGTTACCATAGACCGCTGCACCTACTGCGAAGGGCTTTGGTTCGATGCGGGCGAGTTCGCCGATTTTAAACAGGAAACACTATTGGATTATTTGCGTGATTTGATAAAGGGCAAGCGCGGCACAATCGCCCCGTAAACGGCACTGGTGTGCCTCGTCATGGAGGGTGCCACGTGGTCACCAAAATGTTGCTCGAACCCGCAGAACTACTGGCCGGACCTCCCGCTGTAATATTTGACTGTCGCTTTTCGCTGGCCGACCCGCAGGAGGGCAGGGCGCTGTATCGGCAGGGGCATATCCGGGGGGCTCACTACCTGGATTTGAATCGCGACCTGTCGGGTCCCGTGGGGGAATACGGCGGGCGACATCCTCTGCCTGATCCCGCCGACTTTGCGGCGACCCTGGCCGCGTATAGTGTGAGGCCGGATACGGAGGTCCTTGTCTACGACGATTCCCGTTTGGCCTTCGCCGCCCGCCTGTGGTGGCTGATGCGCAGCCTGGGCTACAGGGCGCCGCGCTTGCTGAACGGCGGCTATCAGACATTCCTTGATGCCGGTGGCCGGCCCGACACCGTGGTGCCCGAATTGCGGCCCTGTGCAGCGATTGCCGCGACCAGCTTCAGTGGCTGCTGCGATATCGATGGCTTGCGCACGATCCAGGGTGAGGGCGCCCTGCTGGTGGATTCTCGGGAGGAACGCCGCTACCAGGGTCTGGAAGAGCCCATCGACCCGGTAGCGGGCCACATTCCCGGCGCCATCAACCGGCCCTGGCAGGGTGTGACCTCAACTGAGGGTCTTGTTCGTGACCTGAGTGAGCAACAAGCGCACTGGGGCGAGGCCCTGGAGGCGGAACACCTGGTGGTCTATTGCGGCTCCGGGGTCACCGCCTGCGTCAATCTGTTTTCGCTGGCCTTACTGGGCCGGGACGATGCGACCCTGTACGCCGGTAGTTGGAGTGACTGGTGTGCGTATCTTTAGATCTCGGTACAGCTCAGGGCGCGACCTTATTTTGAAGCATCAGGGGAAATCATGAAAAAATTGAATCACGAAGCGGAACTGGTGAGTCATGCCCTGAAAGTTGGCGCGGTTTACGCCAAAAAGCGTGGCGTGGCAAAATTTGAGTCCAGCGATTCGGCAAAAGATAAGATTACCTACCTGTATCGATTACTGGTGCACGATAAGCTGATACAGCCGCTCGCTAAAGGGCAGGAAAACGAGCCGAATATGAAGCACAAGCTGGCCTTGTGGATTTCGCGGCAACTGCCAGAGGATCATCCATTGTTGAAATAGCGGGAAATCCGGCGGGCTCCGCGCCGGCATGTCCTGTCGTGTACACTCCGCTTACTCGGGTACTTTCGCCTCGCCTAAAAGCGTCTACTGTTGGTGTCTCTTGTTAGAAATCGGGGTGACACTCCTCCTGCAGCCATTTTCCCGTGCCGGGGTGTTCAAACCCGAGTGTACTGGCGTGCAGCATCAGACGGCCTGCCATGGCCAGTGCCGCCGCGTGGGCATACATATCGCAACCCAGTATGGGGTGACCCAGCTCGCGCATATGGATGCGTAATTGGTGGGAGCGACCGGTAACCGGGTTGAGCAGCAGGCGGGTGCGATCGGCATCACGCTGCAACACGGTATAGTGGGTGAGGGCGTATTTACCGCGTTCGTGGCAGATCATCTGCCGTGGTCGATTCGCCCAGTCCTGTGCGATGGGCAAATCCACTTCACCTTTATCTTGCCGGACCACGCCGTACACTACCGCGTGGTAAGACTTCTCCACCCTGCGCTCCTGGAACTGGCGGCTGATGTGGGCGTGGGTGGGCTTGTTCAGGGGGATGACCATGATGCCGGAAGTATCCAGGTCCAGCCGGTGCACAATGCTCGCCGTGGGGTAGCGCAGCTGCAGTCGGGTGATCAGGCAATCCTTGTTGAGGGGGTGGCGCCCGGGGATGCTCAACAGCAGGTCGGGCTTGCGCACCAGCAACAGATCCGCGTCCTCGTAGAGAATGACGATTTCTTCCTGGCTGTGGGGGACCAGGTAGGGGGGTGATTCGGGCATCTATCAAGTCTCCATTTCGTTGCGCCGCCTTCCCGATGAATCATGATAGCGGAAGCTGATCTTTGAATCTGAGAATATTGACCCTGCTGGCATTGGTGCTGGTTACCCCTCTCTGGTGTCGGCAACCCGGTTAAATGGATATTACGACCACTCCTGGAGCGATAATGATCTCGATCAATTAACCGACGATATTACTGGGTTATTATTTCGCTCCAACCTTAACCCCGATATGTGGAGTGATGTATGAGTGATAGTTGTTGTGGTGGATGTGGTGGGCAGAATACCGAGCCCAAAAAGGAAAAAACTGTGGTGCAGGAGCAAGCTCCGGAACAGGACAAAAAGCAGGTACCGAAGCAGGATAAGGAATAGCTCCCAGTCGATAAAAGGGTGAGGCTTGATGGAGTTAGTTTGTCCTGCGGGAAATTATCCCATGCTGAAAGCCGCCGTCGATAACGGTGCGGATGCGGTCTATATCGGTTTTAAAGATGATACCAATGCACGGCATTTTGCCGGATTGAATTTCAATGATGGCAGTGCCCAAAAGGCTGTGCGCTATGCCCACGATCGCGGGCGAAAGGTGTTTGTGGCAATTAATACCTACCCGCAGCCGGGTGGCTGGCAACGCTGGCAGCGAGCGGTAGACGGTGCTGCGGACCTGGATGTGGATGCCCTGATTATTGCCGATATCGGGGTGCTTGCCTACGCGGCAGAGCGCCATCCTCAATTATCCCGTCACTTGTCTGTACAGGGCTCGGCCACCAATGTGGAGGCCCTTTGCTTCTACAAGGAGCAGTTCGACATCCAAAGGGCGGTAATCCCACGGGTGCTGTCACTCTCCCAGGTGCAGCAGTTGGCGCAAAAAGCCCCGGTTGAGCTGGAAGTCTTTGGCTTCGGTAGTCTGTGTGTGATGGTGGAGGGGCGTTGCCTGCTCTCCTCGTATGCAACGGGTGAGTCGCCCAATACCTGTGGCGCCTGCTCGCCGGCCAGTGCTGTGCGCTGGGAGGAGACAGATCGAGGTCTGGAATCCAGGTTGAATGGCGTATTGATAGACCGCTACCAGGAGGGAGATCCGGCGGGCTACCCGGTGGTGTGCAAGGGGCGATTTAATGTTGCCGGCTCCACCTACCACGCCATTGAGGAGCCAACGAGTTTGAACACCCTGGAATTATTGCCACAATTGCAACAGGCGGGCATCGTGGCGATCAAGATTGAAGGACGTCAACGCAGTGTCGCTTACGTGGGCAAGGTGGCCGGGGTGTGGCGCGATGCCATTGACATTTGCGCCGCAGACCCTGGTCGTTATGTGGCACAAGGCAGGTGGATGGAAACCCTGGCGGGTGTGTCCGAGGGGGCCCAGACAACTCTGGGTGCCTATCACCGCCCCTGGCAGTGATTTCGGGGGAGATAGCTATGCAATTGTCACTTGGCCCAATTCTCTATTTCTGGCCCCGGGAAACTATCGAGCAGTTTTATCAGGAGATGGTTGCATCTCCCCTTGAGGTGGTTTATCTCGGAGAGACGGTCTGTCATAAGCGACGCAGCTTTAAAACAGTCGAATGGATAGAGCTGGCCAGGCAGCTCACTGCCTCTGGCAAGCAGGTTGTGCTTTCAACACTGGCATTGATTGAGGCGGGCTCCGAACTGGGTGGCGTCAAGCGGCTGTGCCGCAATGGCGAGCTATTGGTAGAAGCCAATGATATGGGGGCCGTGCAACTGCTCTCAGAGCAGAAACTGCCTTTTGTCGGAGGGGCGACCCTTAATATCTACAATGCTTACACTCTCAAACACCTGATGGGTGCGGGCTTGCGCCGTTGGGTGATGCCGGTGGAGTTATCCCGGGATGTCCTGGCGGATATTCTCGCCGATGCACACAAGCTGGGTATCGATGGTGAACTTGAGACCGAGGTGTTCAGTTTTGGCCATATGCCCCTGGCATATTCCGCCCGGTGTTTTACCGCCCGGCATCACAATCTGGCCAAGGATGATTGCCAGCTAAAGTGCATCGACTACCCGGAAGGCCTGCCCATGTACAGCCAGGACGGGGAGGAATTTCTTACACTGAACGGTATTCAAACCCAGTCCGGCCGCATCCAGCACCTGCTGCCCCATTGGCGCTCGTTGGCAGATCTGGGGGTGGACTTTATGCGTATTAGCCCCCAACCTCGGCATACCCGGGAGATTGTTCAGCTCTATCACCGCGTCATCGATGGCGAGGAGGGGGTTGATACCGAAGTTAACGGGATGCTTACATCGCCCGTTTGCGATGGTTACTGGCTGGGCAAACCGGGTATGGAAATCATTGCCCGCGTTTGACGGGGAAGGTGTTGCGGTTTCAGGTAAGAGCCTCAGCGAAGTCCGCGCCGGCGGCTATGGCACGATTGAACGCTGCGGGAAATTCATCGAGATCAATGCTGTCGATCAGGTTCTTCACTTGCAGCCCCAGTTCTGTATTGCCTTCAATGACCAGGCGTCGTTGGAAAAACAGGGTGTCGGCATCCTCACGACGACCGGCCAATAGCAGGAATTCATGACTATCACCTGAAATGCTCCCCTCGGCGTCATCACTGCCCTGAACAAAAATCAGTTGCTGACCCAGCTTGGAGATGCCCCAGTCGTAGCCCAGATCCCTGACTCTGATCCGAATGATCAGCCCTTCCAGAAAATCCAGTTCGCCTTCTTCGATTTGCCCTCGCAAAAACTGGTTGGCAATATTTTGGGCGGCAAACAGCTGCAGGGGTTTGGGGACAAGGCGCAGGGGTGCGGCCCAGGGAAACAGCCTGAAGCCGGGAAGTGAAGCCAGTTTTTGGGGAATTGTACTCATAGCAGAAAGATAGTTTGTCAAAGACAACTAATCATGCCCATGTTGACAAACTTCGCTATGACGCAGATCAAGTAAAGAATCTTCGCCAGTATTCCCTGTTGGTGGTTCTATTGTGCTGAAGCTACACTAAAAATCGGTGGGGGCACCCCCTCTGTAACCACCCAGACCACTATCAGGGCCAGTGTCAGCAGGCCCAGGTAACGAAGACTGGATATATCCTTGAACATAAAGGCCCTGGCGCGGTACTTTTCCGCCTCCGATGTGGGTACATACAACGCTTCTTGCTTCCGTAACCGCTGTTATACTTGTCTACGTGATAAACCGTAATAGTGGAAGCCGAGTTTTGAATCTGAGAATATTGATCCTGCTGATATTGGTGCTGGTCTCCCCCTTTGTCGTGTCGCAAAACAGCGTAAAATACCAAAGCTGGCTGGAGCAGCCGCGCGGCCCCTTTTCCCGTATTCGTTGGTTTTGCAGTGATGGCACCATCTTGCCGCCCAAGGCCTATGCCTGCACGCCCCACGGTGGAGGGTTCCAGCACGGGCAGTGGAGCGCAGACCCTTGAACTGCGCGAGCAGGGCTATCTGGTGGCGAACCTGCTGCCTCACGCTGGCGGAGCAAATCGATCGCATCTACCGGGCGGCACCCCTGCCAGAGCGGCTGATGCAACTTGCGGACAAGGGGTGGTTGCCCCTGGCGCTGCGGCGTTTGGCGCAAACCACCGTGGGAGACTGGGAACAGGCCGCGCCGATGGCCAGGATGAGCCTCAGCGGCAGTTTGGTACGGACTATCCCATTCCAGAGGAACAGATTACGCCGTTTTTCGATAGCACACCCGCCGCGGACAAAACCGCTTTATTCCACAAGACGTTCTGGCAACCGGTGACCGACAATGACCTGTCTCTGAACGACAATCGCCAGGGCAGCTTCTTTACCCGCGAGGGCAAGCGGCTGGTGGCGGGCGGCTCAGCTATGCCACCGCGCGCAGCCTTATGCAATACCTGGTGCAGATGGAGCAGGACGAACTGGTGGACGAGTGGAGCAGTCGCGCCCTCAAGCGCCTGCTGTATATGACCGAGCGGCGCATCCGCTATGCCTCTTCGCCCGTGCTGCGCGAGAATTCCGCGGTGGCCCATCAGACCCTGGGTACGCGCATTCACCAGTTGATCAGGCGGCGCCACGGGTTGGCGCCGTAAGCGGGACTGGTTACAGGCTCGTCACTAACTGGTGCACGGCCCTGGCCAGAGCCTGCAATTGCTGCTCGCCATCGGCGTTATCTTCCAGTCCGAGCAGGATATAGCGCCCGGCGGCGGACTCCACCAGTGCGCTGTCGGCGTGGAAACTTTTCCAGCTGCCCGACTTGCGCAGTATGGTCACATTCAGCCCCTCCAGCCTTTTGATAAATTTATGGTTAATGCCGGGCCGTGACAGGATGTCGCGCATCATCAGGGTATGTTCCAGGTCAAGCAACGTGCCCATCGCCAACCGGTAGTACAGCCTGGCGACCTGGTAAACCGTGGCGCCGTGGGACAAGCCCCTGATGGGGTCACGCTTGTGCGCGGGACTTTGCCCAAAGTCCTTGCCCACCCACAGACCACCAGGGCAATTGCCAGGCGGTTTTTATCCACCATGTCACCCCAGCCGTTGGCATCTACAATACGGTTCAGTTCGCGCTGTAAACCGGGGTCTTGTATGGGGTTCAGACCTGGTTGTAAGGCGAACTGGGAGAATCCGGCGACCGGCAGCAGCAATGCCAGCAGCACAGCCGCGCCAGCGGGCAAGAGGCGGGAAAGCTTCATGTAGGGTTGTGCGGTTCCGGTTTATTGGCGAGTCATTTGGCGCGTGTGGGTAACGATAGCACAAAGCGCTACCAGCTAATAAGCGTGGG
>QNFR01000049.1 GCA_003646405.1 Gammaproteobacteria bacterium | reverse complement strand
CGGTACAGCGCGCAAAGCGCGCGTCCCTGGTTATCAGGTGGGTGGCAAGACCGGCACGGTGCGCAAGGTCGGTCCCGGGGGTTATAGCGGTGATCGGCATGTGGCCCTGTTTGCCGGTATTGCGCCATCCAATGATCCGCGCCTGGTGACCGTGGTCGTCATCAATGACCCCAAGGGTAAACTCTACGGTGGTGGTGCCGTTGCCGCACCGGTGTTTTCCGAGGTGACAAAGGGGGCTCTGCGCATACTCAATGTGCCACCGACAGAGCTCAGTGCGGTGGCTGAGACAGCCCCCGCCCCACGTGGAGGTGCAGCGTGATAATGCCTGTCAGCCAGAACGCGGCTGCCGCCCTGCCTCTGTCGGAACTGTTGGCCAGCAGTAACTGCGCTGGTGGGGACACCATGATCGGCGGCATACAGCTGGACAGCCGCAAAGTTAGCCCGGGGGACCTGTTTCTCGCCATGCCCGGCGATGTGCATGACGGCCGCCAGTTTATCGAACAAGCCGTGGCCAACGGCGCCGCGGCGATAGTGGCCGAGGCTCCGGTGGCCGGCTTCGTCGATGAGATACCCGTACCGCTGGTGGAGCTGCCGGAATTGCGCCTGGAGGCGGGCGTATTGGCTGCGCGCTTTTATCATAACCCCAGTCGCGATCTGCATATGGTGGGTGTTACCGGCACCAACGGCAAAACCACCACCAGTCGCCTGATAGCACAACTGGGGCGGTTGCTGGGCAAGTCCTGCGGCGTGATCGGTACTCTTGGCGCTACCCTGGAAGACGACGTTGTCGAGACGGCTAATACCACACCGGATGCGGTGGCGATGCAGCGACAATTGGGGCAGTGGCGTGACCGGGGTGTATTCGCAGTGAGCATGGAGGTGTCTTCCCATGCCCTGGAGCAGGGACGGGTCAACGGCGTTGAATTCGACACGGCGGTCTATACCAATTTGTCCCACGACCACCTGGATTATCACGGCAGCATGGATGCCTATGGCCGCGCCAAGCTGCAATTGTTCACCATGGAAGGGCTGCGCCACGCGGTGATTAATATCGACGATGAATTTGCGGTACAGATACAGGCAGTAGTTGACGCGGATGTACAGCTGCTGACCTATTCAGCAAGCGGCGGCGTTGCGGATGTACGTGTCGAGAATCCGCAGTTCCATGCCGGTGGCGTACGAGGCGAGTTGCATAGCCCCTGGGGCAGCGCCCGGTTCAGCAGTCCACTACCGGGGGATTTCAACCTGGCGAATCTGGCGGCGGCTGTGTCGGCCCTGGCGCTGGACGGGGAGGAATTGCTGGCGATACTGGAGGTCGTGCCGCGCTTGCAGCCGGTGCCAGGTCGCATGCAGACCATTCCAAACACCCTGGGTTTGCAGGTAATTGTTGATTACGCTCACACGCCGGATGCTCTGGAACAAGTATTGAAGGCACTGAAACCTCATGTGAGTGGCACGCTGGTCACTGTTTTCGGTTGCGGTGGCGACCGGGACAAAACAAAACGTCAGCTGATGGGTCGTATTGCCTGTGCGCTGTCTGACAAAGTGGTGGTGACCAGCGACAACCCTCGCAGCGAATCGCCTGAGGACATCGTGCACGATATTGAATCCGGGTGCAGCGGTGACTACTCACTGGTCGTGGACCGGGCCGAGGCGATAGCGCAGGCGCTGACAGATGCCAGTGCAGGAGATTGTGTCGTTATAGCGGGTAAGGGTCACGAGGACTACCAGATCGTGGACGGCCGGCACCTGCACTTCAGTGATGAAGCGCAGGCGCGCGGTGTACTGGCGCGGAGAGAGGCACCGTGATGCGGCCCATGACTCTGTCCGAGCTGCAGGCGCCTTTACAGGCACGGTTGACCGGTGGCGACCGGGAGATCCTGCGCGTGGCGACCGATAGCCGCTCCCTGCAACATGGCGACCTGTTTGTCGCCTTGCGTGGAGAACACCACGATGGGCACGATTACGTCGCGCAAGTCGGGGGCGCGGGCGCCGCAGCGGCTCTGGTCAGTCATCTGGTCGATGTACCCCTGCCCCAACTATGTGTCACTGATACCCGGCAGGCCCTGGGGCGACTGGGCGGTCATAACCGGCAGTTATTCAGCGGTACGCTGGTAGCGATTACCGGCAGCAGCGGCAAGACCACCGTCAAAAATATGGTGTGGGCGGTTCTCTCCCAGCAGGGCAGGACCCTGGCTACCCACGGCAATTTCAATAATGAAATCGGTGTACCGCTGACGCTGCTGCGGCTGAAGCCCGGCGTTGACTACGCCGTGGTGGAGATGGGTGCTGCGCGGGCGGGGGATATTGCCTGGTTGTGTGAGTTGGGTCGGCCCTCAGTTGCCTTGTTGCTTAATGCCATGCCCGCTCACCTACAGGGTTTTGGCAGCATTGGAGCCGTCGCTGCAGCCAAGGGCGAGATATTTGATGGCCTGGGTAAAGGCGATTTCGCCGTTATCAATGCGGACCAGTCCTGGGCCGCCGAGTGGCGGGCGCGAGCCGGCGATGCGACAGTGCTGGACTTCGGTCTGCACCGGCCAGCCGCCATACGCGCCAGTAACGTGCGCTGTAGAGGTGTAAATGGGATAAGTTTTACCGCACTGACTCCCGCTGGTGACAGCCCGATTCACCTGGTTCTGCCCGGTGAGCACAACGTGGCCAATGCGCTGGCGGCGATTGCGGTGGGCCTGGCCTGTGAATTATCCCTGACGCAGATCAGGGACGGGCTGGCGTCGGTGAAGCCGGTGGCTGGTCGTCTGCTCCCCTCAAAGTCGGGAGCCGGGGTGACAGTAATCGATGACTGTTACAACGCCAACCCGGGTTCGGTGCGGGCCGCCATCGACGTTCTTGCCTGTTGTGTCGGGCGTCGTACCCTGATGCTGGGCGCCATGGAAGAACTGGGTGACAGCAGTGAAATATTGCATCGGGAAGTGGGTGAGTACGCCCGGGCCGCCGGTATCGAACAACTCTGGGGTGTGGGTCCCAAGCTACAGGCCACTATAGCGGCGTTCGGTGGCGGGGGACGCTTTTTTGCCGATCGCGCAGCGGTACTGGCCAGCCTGGAGGGCGAATTTACCGGTGCGGACACAGTGCTGATAAAAGGCTCCCGCAGTGCCGGCATGGAGCAGTTACTGCAAGCCCTGCTCGCCGACCACAGGGCGGGGGAGGACTGAATATGTTACTGCTACTGGCGCAGTACCTCAGCCAATTTGAGAGTGCCTTCCTGGTGTTTCAATATTTGACCCTGCGCGGCATCCTGGCCGCCGGCACGGCGCTGATTATTTCTCTGTTGGTAGGCCCCGCCATGATTCGCCGCCTGAATTACCACCAGGTTGGGCAGGCGATTCGCGACGACGGTCCGCAGAGCCACCTCAGTAAGTCCGGCACGCCAACCATGGGCGGCGCGCTTATTCTGGTTGGTATTGCGATAGCTACCCTCCTGTGGGGGGATTTGACCAACCCTTATCTGTGGATCGTCCTGCTGGTCACCGCGGTGTTTGGTGCGGTGGGCTGGGTGGATGATTACCGCAAGGTGGTGGAGAAGGACTCCCGCGGGCTGCCGGCGAGGTGGAAGTATCTGTGGCAATCAGTGGCCGGGCTTGCCGCTGCGCTTTACCTCTACCTGGCTTTTGACACGCCGGTTACCACCGAATTGTACATCCCGTTCTTCAAAGATTTTGCCTGGAGCATGGGGCCGTTGTTCATTGTACTGGCTTACTTTGTGATTGTTGGCGCCAGTAATGCGGTCAATTTGACCGATGGGCTGGATGGACTGGCCATCCTGCCAACCGTCATGGTGGGTAGCGCCCTGGGAATCATTGCTTACCTCACAGGTCACGCAGATTTCGCCCGGTACCTGCACATTCCCTATGTGGCGGGCAGTGGTGAACTGGCAGTTTTTTGTGGTGCGATGGCCGGTGCTGGTCTGGGTTTCCTGTGGTTTAACACCTACCCCGCCCAGATATTTATGGGTGACGTGGGGGCGTTGGCCCTGGGCGCAGCGTTGGGAACGGTGGCGGTGATCATCCGCCATGAGATCGTGTTTTTCATTATGGGTGGCATTTTTGTGCTGGAGACCGTGTCGGTGATCATGCAAGTGGCTTCCTTCAAGTTGACTGGCAAGCGGATTTTCCGCATGGCGCCCATTCATCACCATTTCGAATTGAAAGGGTGGCCGGAGCCGCGCGTGATTGTACGTTTCTGGATTATTACCGTGATGCTGGTCCTGTTCGGGCTGGCGACATTGAAGTTGCGTTAGGTGAGAATAGGGTGGCATTAGTTGTGGCACAGGATGTGATAGCAAGTAGCGTAAACCGGGTCGTGGTAGGCCTGGGCGTTACCGGCTTGTCCTGCGCGCGCCACCTGTATGCTCGGGGTATCCCGTTCACGGTGGTGGATACTCGCTCCGCACCGCCGGGTCTGGCGCAACTGCGTCGGGAAATGCCCGACGTGACAGTGTTCGCCGGCAACTACCCGGCGGAGATTATCGACAGCGCAGTGGAGCTGATAGTCAGTCCCGGCATTGCGCTGGATGATCCCATTGTGAGCAGGGCCCTCGCCGCCGACGTTGCTGTGGTGGGTGATATAGACCTGTTTGTGCGCGAGGCCGGGGCCCCTGTAGTGGGTATTACCGGCTCCAATGCCAAATCCACGGTCACCGAATTACTGGGCCAGATGGCGCGCGATGCGCGATTGAACGTGGGTGTAGGTGGCAACCTGGGCACCCCCGCCCTGGATCTACTGGCGGATGACCGTGAGCTCTATGTGCTGGAGCTGTCCAGTTTTCAACTGGAGCGAGCCGGGCGTCTGGATCTGGCAGTCGCCGTCGTATTGAATGTCAGCGCCGATCACCTGGACCGGCATGGCACGATGTCCAACTATCATCAGGTCAAACACCGAATTTTCCGCGGCTGCCGCAAGGCAGTAGTCAACCGCAACGACCCGCTTACGGTTCCCCTGGTGGCTGCGGATGTAGAGATTGTCAGTTGGCGTATGGGCGAACCTGAACTGGGCGGCTTCGGCCTGCGTCAGGTCGATGAGGTGGAGACTCTCTGTTATGAGTTTGACGCCCTGTTACCGACCTCACAGATGGGGCTGGTGGGGCGCCACAATGTGGCCAATGCCCTGTCAGCTCTGGCCCTGGGATATGCAGCGGGTCTGGGGCTGGAGACCATGGTGGCGACTTTGCGCGAATTTGCCGGATTGCCCCACCGCTGCCAACAGGTCGCCGAGATTGCCGGTGTACGTTTTGTTAACGATTCCAAGGGCACCAATGTCGGCGCCACCGAGGCGGCACTGAACGGCCTGGGCGAAGCGCGTAATATCATCCTCATTGCGGGTGGCCAGGGCAAGGGTGCGGATTTTTCCCAGTTGCAGGGCGCGGTTGCCCGGCACTGTAAGTTATTGCTGCTGATTGGTGAGGACGCCGAACTGCTGCGGCAGGCCCTGGGTGATGTTGTACCGGTAGCGATCGAGTCGTCCCTGGACAGTGCGGTGGCCGCCGCCGCGGCGCAGGCCCGGCCCGGGGACTGCGTGCTGTTGTCACCGGCCTGCGCCAGCTTCGATATGTTCTGTGGCTATGTGGAACGTGGCCAGGCATTCTGTCAGGCAGTGGCAGGGTTGCCCGGAGGACGGGCATGAGTACCTCGCGCGCTGCGACCGCCCCGGATGCGACCCTGGCCTTGCTGGGTCTGGCCCTGTTAGTGGTCGGCCTGGTAGCCATTAGCTCGGCGTCCATCGAATATGCGGATTGGCATTACCAAAATCCCTGGTTCCATACCCAGCGCCATATCATCTACCTGATGATAGCGATTGCGTCCGGGGTAGTGGTGTACCGGGTGCCCCCGCAGTTTTGGTTCGATACAGGCTGGATCTGGTTGTTTGTGGCCCTGGCTCTGCTCATTCTGGTGCTGATTCCGGGCATTGGCCGCGAGGTGAACGGCAGCCAGCGCTGGCTGCCGCTGGGCCCGTTTACATTGCAGCCGTCAGAGTTCGCCAAGATGGCGATGGTGATTTACCTGGCCGGCTACATGGTGCGTCGGGAACACGAGGTACGCCATCAATGGCAGGGGTTCCTCAAGCCCATGGCGGTGTTGTTCGCCGCCACCCTGTTACTGATGATCGAACCGGATTTTGGCGCCACCGTTATCGTGGTGGCCACCGCCTTTGGCATGTTGTTCCTGGCTGGCGTCAAGCTGTGGAATTTCATGTTGGTGTTGACGGGGGCCCTGGGCGCGATGCTGGTACTGGTGATAAGTGAGCCCTACCGGGTGAAACGCTTGACTGCTTATACCGACCCCTGGGCAGACCCCTATGACACCGGATTCCAGTTGACGCAATCGCTGATAGCGTTCGGACGGGGTGAGTGGCTGGGCGTCGGCCTGGGCAACAGTGTACAGAAACTGTTTTACCTGCCTGAGGCGCATACCGACTTTGTATTTTCCATTTGGGCCGAAGAAACCGGTTTTCTCGGAGCCATGGCGGTTATCGCATTGTACGCCGCCCTGATCGGTCGCGTGCTGTGGGTGGGTCGCCAGGCCATATTGGCTGAAAACCCCTTCGGTGCTTATGTCTGCTACGGCGTCACACTGATATTTGCCGGCCAGGCCTTCGTTAATATGGGTGTCAGTTCGGGCCTGCTGCCCACCAAAGGCCTGACTCTGCCCTTCGTGAGCTACGGTGGCACCAGCCTTATAGTGTGTTGCGCCATGCTGGCTCTGGTATTGCGCATAGATCGGGATACCCGTCTCAATCCGCGAAAGGGGAGGCGCAAATAATGGCGCTGGAGCAACCCCTGGTATTGATGATGGCCGGTGGCACCGGTGGCCATGTTTATCCGGCCCTGGCGGTGGCCACAGAATTGCTGTCCCGCGGCTACCGGGTGGAGTGGGTGGGTACCCGCGGGGACTGGAGCACCGGGTGGTGCCGGCCGCGGGCATTACCTTGCACTGCCTGCTGGTGCGGGGTGTCAGGGGCAAGAGTGTTCTGCATAAAATTCTCGGGCTGCTGTTCTTATTGCTGGCTTCCCTGCAAGCATTGTGGCTGGTGTTTCGTCTGGCGCCGCGCTGTGTGGTGGGTATGGGTGGCTACGTCGCCGGCCCCGCCGGTGTCGCTGCCTGGTTACTACGCAAGCCGTTACTGATCCACGAGCAGAATGCGATAGCGGGAACCACCAATCGCATGTTGGCGCCACTGGCGACAACGGTAGTTGCCGGCTTTCCCGGGGCGTTCAAGGAAGATATTCAGTACACCGTGTCAGGTAATCCCGTGCGCCGCGAACTGGTGGCCGCAGGGGCTGCCAGTCACTACGATTATGCCGGCCAGAGACCTCTGCGTCTGCTGGTGCTGGGGGGCAGCCTGGGGGCGCGTCCTATCAACAATATGATTCCCGGCGCCGTGCGCAAGTTGCTAAAAGACCATGATGCACAGCTGCAAGTGTGGCATCAGGCGGGAGAAGATCATGCCGGGGTGGTGCAGGCAAGCTACGGGAATTTGCTGGATCACGGTGTGCGGGTCGCAGCTTTTATCGAGGATATGGCGGGGGCCTACGCCTGGGCCGACCTGGTGTTATGCCGGGCGGGCGCCCTGACCGTTGCCGAGCTGTCCATCATGGGGCGTCCGTCCATGCTGGTGCCTCTACCACAGGCTATCGACGACCACCAGAGTGCCAATGCGCGCTCCCTTACCGAGCGCGGCGCCGCCACTTTGCTGCCCCAGAGTGAGATGGACGTGGATTCCCTGGTGGCTGCCCTGCAGGGCTATCTGGCCCACCCGCAAAGGCTGTCCACCATGGCGGCTGCGGCGGCCGATATCGCCACCCCGGATGCGGCCGCACGTGTCAGCGATTGCTGCGAGGAGCTGATGCATGTCCGATAGCAAGAGCGCCTATAACGTGCCGGAAATGCGTCGCATTCGCCGCATTCACATGATTGGTATTGGCGGCACGGGTATGAGTGGTATTGCCGAGGTGCTGGTGAATCTGGGTTACGACGTGGGCGGTTCGGATCTACGCGCCACCGCGGTGACCAGGCGGCTTGCCAGCAAGGGTATAGAGGTGTTTATCGGTCATGCGGCAGGCAATATTGGCACAGCAGATGTCGTGGTAAGTTCCAGCGCCGTCGATGAAGAAAACCCGGAAGTGGTTGCCGCCAGACAGGCCAGAATCCCGGTGGTGCCCAGGGCGGAAATGCTGGCGGAACTGATGCGCTATCGCCATGGTATCGCTGTCGCCGGCACCCACGGCAAGACCACCACCACCAGCTTGATTGCCGCGATTTTCGGTGAGGCGGGGCTGGATCCCACCTTTGTTATTGGCGGGCTGGTGAACAGTGTCGGCAGCAATGCACAACTGGGCGCCAGTCGCTTTCTTATTGCGGAGGCGGATGAAAGTGATGCCTCCTTCCTGCACTTGCAGCCCATGGTAGCCGTGGTGACCAACATTGAAGCGGACCACATGGAGACCTACGGTGGTGACTTTGCCGCGCTGCGGCGTACTTTCCTGGAATTTCTGCACAACCTGCCTTTTTACGGTATCGCCGTGCTGTGTGTCGATGATCCGGTGATCAGAGAATTGCTGCCGGAAGTGGCGCGGCAGGTGATCACTTACGGTTTCGCCGAAGATGCGGACTATCAAATAAGGGAAATGGAGCGCAAGGGGCTCCGCACCGGGTTTGTGGTGCGCCGGCCTGAGGGCAAGCCACCTCTGGCGATAAGCCTGAATATGCCGGGAACCCATAACGTGCTCAATGCCACTGCCGCTGTGGCGGTAGCCTGTGATGAGGGCCTGCAGGATGCGGCCATGCAACAGGGGTTGGCCGGCTTTACCGGGGTTGGGCGTCGCTTTACACAACTGGGTGAAGTGGCATTTCCCGGCGGTAACGCTCTGTTGGTAGACGATTACGGCCATCATCCCACCGAGGTCAGGGCAACGCTGGAATCGGTCCGGCAGGCCTGGCCGGAGCGGCGGGTGGTTATGGTTTATCAGCCTCATCGCTATACCCGTACCCGGGATCTCTATGAGGACTTTGTGGCGGTACTGTCCAACTGCGACGTGCTGGTGTTACTGGATGTTTATCCGGCGGGGGAGGAGGCTATCCCCGGCGCCGACAGCCGCAGTCTGACCCGCAGCATTCGCCAGCGCGGCCAGGTGGAACCGATCTTCGCAGAGCAAATAGAGGACGTTCCCCAACTGTTGAGCAGCATCGTGGGTGAGGGGGATATCGTGATTACCCAGGGGGCGGGAAATGTCTCCCGGCTGGCCCAGGACCTGAGCACCATGAACTTTTTGGAGGCGGGGCAGGAATGAGCCAGGGGATGTTACCGGAAGGACCGATCGCGGTATTGCTTGGCGGCAACTCCGCGGAGCGGGAGATTTCTCTGCTCAGTGGTCAGACGGTGCTGGCGGCGTTGCAGTCGCTGGGCTGTGACGTGCGCAGTGTGGATCCCGCTGTCCCCGGTTGGATGGCGCAGTTGCAGGGAGTGTCCTGTGTTTTTATCGCCCTGCACGGCCCCGGCGGAGAGGATGGCAGTATGCAGGGCGCGCTGCAGACAATGGGTATTCCCTACACCGGTTCAGGGGTGTTGGGCTCTGCCCTGGCTATGGACAAGGTGCGTAGCAAACAACTGTGGCAGGGCATGAATCTGGCTACCGCCGGTTTTGTGACTATCGGTGAGGATACCGACTGGCAGCAGGTGATAGACCGCTTCGGCAAAGTGTTCGTTAAGCCCGCCTACGAGGGCTCCAGTATTGGTATGACTTGTGCCGATAGCGCGGTGGCCCTGCAACAGGCTTACGCCGTGGCCGCCAGGTATTCCGACGAGGTGCTGGCGGAGCAGTTTATCGATGGCCCCGAGTACACGGTCGCGGTGTTGGGCGATCAGGCGTTGCCGTCTATCCGGATGGAGACGGATAACGATTTCTACGATTACGAGGCCAAGTATCTCTCGGACGAGACTCGCTATCACTGCCCCAGTGATCTCAATCGGACAGAGGAGGCACAGATAGCTGAACTGTCACTGCGGGCTTTTCGTTCCGTGGGCTGCTCCGTGTGGGGTCGTGTGGATGTGATGCGTGACGCTGATGGCCGCTTCTATGTGCTGGAGGTGAATACCATACCGGGTATGACCTCCCACAGTCTGGTACCGATGGCCGCTGCTGTCGCCGGTATGGATATCACAGCGCTGGTGCGCCGTATTGTTCAGTTGAGCCAGGATGGGTGGCAGTAGATGGCGCAGGCGATGAAAAAGTCCCGCGTTAGAGCCCCTGTGAGAAAGGGTCGCCCGGGTAAGAAGGTGCGTTCGGCAGAGCATTGCCCACAGCAGGACCGCCCGGCGAAAAGTTCCAGGCGCAGGCCGACCCAGGGCGCAACACGCAATACACCGGGGCCGGTGGAGCGTCCGCGCACATTATCTACCTGGTTCAACCGGGCACTGATCCTTGTGGGTGTCGCCATGGTCCTGGCCGCTGGCGCGCAGGCCTACATAACGCTGCAGAGCATTCCGGTACAGCGGATCAGTGTCACCGGCGAACTGGAGTACACCCAGACCGAAGCT
Organism: Gammaproteobacteria bacterium; assembly: GCA_003646405.1. Lineage (GTDB taxonomy): Bacteria > Pseudomonadota > Gammaproteobacteria > Pseudomonadales > Halieaceae > JBALVO01. The sequence continues at coordinate 6,514 of QNFR01000049.1, read as the reverse complement.
GTGCAGGAGATGGTGCAGCCCGCTCTGGCCGGTGGTTTTCTCAACGCCGACCTGCAGCAAATACGCCGGCAACTGGAGATGCTGCCCTGGATATTCGAGGCGACGGTGCGGCGCAAATGGCCCAATGCCCTGGAAATTCACGTGGTTGAGCAGCTGCCAATCGCCCGCTGGGGGAGCGATGGCTTCCTCAATCATGAGGGGCAGGTGTTTCATTCCGCCAAGATCGGGGAGTGGCAATCTTTGCCATTGTTGCTGGGGCCGGATGGTACGGCCGGGGAACTGGTGGCCAATTACCAGCGCCTGGCGGAATTGCTGGCGCCGATAGGACTTGCCGTAGAGCAGTTGGCGGTAGATGAGCGAGGGCAGGTGGAAGCGGTATTGGCCGGCGGCATGCAACTGATAGTGGGTAGTGATGATTTTCTGGAGCGTATGCATCGCTTTGTGGCGATCTACCGCACTGAACTCGCTGCGCGTGCTGAGGATGTCCAGCGAGTGGATTTGCGCTACGAGAGCGGTATTGCGGTTGCGTTTAGTGACTCATCACAAATGGTGGGCTTGTAGAGAGCTAGAGAGCCAGAGAAATAATGAGCAACATAGGGGAGACACTGCCATGGGCAGCGTGCAAGACAAACGGATGATCGTAGGCCTCGATATTGGCACTTCCAAGGTGGTGGCGATTGTGGGTGAGATCGGCCCGGAGGGAGACATAGAGGTGGTGGGCATTGGCTCCAACCCGTCCAGGGGCATGAAAAAGGGCGTGGTAGTCAATATCGAGTCAACGGTGCAGTCCATCCAGCGAGCAGTGGAAGAAGCTGAATTGATGGCCGGCTGCCAGATTCACTCGGTCTACGTGGGCATTGCCGGTAGTCATATCCGCAGCCTTAATTCCCACGGGATCGTGGCGATCAAGGATCGGGAAGTGTACAGCCCGGACCTGGAGCGGGTGATCGATGCCGCACAGGCCGTGGCTATTCCGGCTGACCAGAAAATACTGCATATCCTGCCCCAGGAGTACGTGATCGACGACCAGGAGGGTATCAAGGAACCGATGGGCATGTCCGGTGTGCGCCTGGAAGCCAAGGTGCACCTGGTGACCTGCGCGGTGAACGCGGCGCAGAACATCGAGAAATGTATTCGCCGTTGTGGCCTGGATGTGGAAGAGATCATCCTGGAACAACTGGCATCCAGCTATTCAGTACTGACCGAGGATGAGCGGGAACTGGGCGTTTGCCTGGTGGATATTGGCGGTGGCACCACGGATATCGCCATCTTCACCGAGGGCTCCATTCGGCATACCGGGGTGATTCCCATTGCCGGGGACCAGGTGACCAACGATATTGCCATGGCGCTGCGCACACCGACCCAACACGCCGAGGAGATCAAGATCAAGTATGCCTGTGCCCTGACCCAGTTGGCCGGGGCGGATGAAACAATCAAGGTCCCCAGTGTCGGTGACCGGCCTCCCAGGGATTTGTCCCGCCAGGCATTGGCGGAAGTCGTCGAGCCGCGCTACGACGAGCTGTTCTCCCTGGTGCAGGCGGAACTGCGGCGCAGCGGTTTTGAGGACATGATGCCGGCCGGCATCGTCCTGACAGGTGGCACCTCCAAGATGGAGGGGGTGGTGGAGTTGGCCGAGGAGATATTTCACATGCCGGTGCGGGTGGGTTATCCGCAAATGGTGCAGGGCCTTACCGATATTGTGCGCAATCCGATCTATGCCACCAGTGTGGGTCTACTGCAGTACGGGATAGAGCACCAGGAGGAAGCGAGATCTGGGACGACGGGTAAGTCCGGTGGTTCCACAGAGAGTTTGTTGAGCCGGGCCAGGGCCTGGTTGCAGAGTAATTTTTAGCAGTTGTAGTAAGAAGCAAGTAGTAAGGCGTCGTGCGTCAGTGCGGCAAATCAATAAAGGGGAGTAACACAATGTTTGAATTAATCGATAACCTACCTTCAAATGCAGTAATCAAGGTCATTGGCGTGGGCGGTGGCGGCGGCAACGCAGTCAAACACATGATTGAAAATGACGTGGAAGGCGTGGATTTTATCTGTGCCAATACCGATGCCCAGGCCCTGTCTGATGTCGCCTCCAAGACTGTCCTGCAGCTTGGCAGCGAAATCACCAAAGGCCTGGGCGCCGGGGCCAACCCGGAGATCGGTCGGGCCGCGGCGATGGAAGACCGGGATCGCATCGCCGATGCCCTGCACGGTGCCGATATGGTATTCATCACCGCCGGCATGGGTGGTGGTACCGGTACTGGCGGTGCGCCGGTGGTGGCGGAAGTGGCGCGGGAAATGGGCATTCTCACCGTCGCGGTGGTTACCCGGCCATTCCCGTTTGAGGGCAAAAAACGGCTGCATATTGCTCACGAGGGTGTGACAGAACTGCAGCAACACGTGGATTCGTTGATTACCATTCCCAATGAAAAACTGCTGGAGGTGTTGGGAAAAAATACCAGCCTGCTGGATGCCTTTAAGGAGGCGAATGATGTACTGTTAGGCGCTGTGCAGGGCATTGCCGACCTGATTATCCGCCCGGGCATGATCAACGTGGATTTTGCTGACGTGCGCACGGTGATGTCGGAAATGGGTATGGCGATGATGGGTACCGGCCATTCCAAGGGCGAAAATCGAGCCAGGGAAGCGGCCGAACGGGCAATCAATAGCCCCCTGCTGGACGATATAGACCTGGCGGGCGCGCGGGGTATTCTGGTGAATATCACGGCGGGCATGGACCTGTCTCTCGGGGAATTCTCCGAGGTTGGCGACACCATCGAGGAGTTTGCCTCGGAAGAAGCGACGGTAGTGGTTGGCACGGTGATCGATCCGACTATGACCGAAGAGCTCAAGGTGACAGTGGTAGCCACAGGTTTGGGTGGGCAGGCTGCGCGGGCGCCCTTGCAGGTGGTAGACGCCGCTCCAAAGCCTGCGGCGGTTGATGCTGAACACGAACCGGATTACAAGGAGTTCGACCAACCGCCGGCGCTGCGCAGGTCGCGCAGGGCAGTGGGTGGGCAGGCTGCAGTTGCCGCACCTGAGGGCGCAGACGAGGAATATTTTGATATTCCGGCTTTTTTGCGCCGTCAGGCTGATTAGGTATACCGGGGAGCGTTTCCCCGGTGGCCTTTGCAGCTATGATGAAAACACCGGGAACGGTTGGGAGAGATTTTGCTGCGCCAGCGCACACTGCGAAACGCGATCAGGGGGGCAGGTATCGGCCTGCACACGGGTCAAGATGTCTGCTTGACGCTCAACCCGGCGCCGGTTGATACCGGTATCGTATTTCGCAGGGTGGATCTTGATCCAGTGGTGGAAATTCCCGCCCGGGCCGAGAATGTTGGCGACACGACGCTCTCCACCTGCCTGGTGGTAGACCAACACCGGGTTTCTACGGTAGAGCACTTGCTTGCGGCGATGTGGGGACTGGGTGTAGACAATGCGTTTATCGATGTCAGCGCCGCGGAAGTCCCCATTATGGATGGCAGTGCAGGGCCCTTCGTGCTCATGCTCCGCTCCGCTGGTATCGAGGAGCAGGATGCGCCCAGGAAGTTTATCCGCGTAAAACGCAAGGTCACGGTCGAAGACGGAGACAAGGTCGCCAGCTTCCTCCCCTTTGACGGCTTCAAAGTCTCCTTCACTATCGATTTTGACCAGCCCGTTTTTCGCGATCGCAGTGCCCATGCTGAAATGGACTTTGCCAGCTCCTCCTTCGTCGAGGAGGTGAGCAGGGCCCGCACCTTCGGTTCCGTGCATGAGATCGAATACCTGCGCTCTAAAGGTCTGGCCCGTGGTGGCAGCTTTGACAATGCGATAGTGGTCGACGACTACCGGGTTCTCAATCAGGGTGGGCTGCGTTTTGAGGATGAATTCGTGCAGCACAAGGTGCTTGATGCCATCGGTGATCTGTATTTGGCCGGCAGCAGCCTGATCGGCGAGTATCGCGCCTACAAGTCCGGTCATGCCCTCAATAACGCCGCGATTCGTGCCCTGCTTGCCCGGCCTGATGCCTGGGAGATGGTCACTTTTGAGGATGAGCTCAGTGCCCCGATTTCCTACGCCCCGGACGCCGTCACCACCGGTTGATCAGCGGGTAGCGGGCACGGTCCCGGGCATGGCAATCCACAGCGGTTTGTGGCATAGTTCGCGGCCGATTTCCCGCACTTCTATCTAAATGAAAGTTATTCTTATTAATCGCCAGCACGGCGGCTCGCGCTCTATTGAACTGGGCCGGTGGTCTCGTGCGCTGTTGTCCCTGTGCTGCCTGGGTTTACCTCTGGGCATGGTGGCCGTGGGCTATCTGGCCGGACAGGACAGCGAAGCGCGCTCCATGCGCGGTGCCGCGCTGGATACCCTGCAAGACGAATTGGATCAACAGGCCACAGAATTTATAGATCTGCAGGGCCTGGCAGATCGCCAGTTGCAGGCGATGACGCTGAATCTGGCGGAATTACAGGCCAGGATGACCCGCCTGGATGCCCTGGGACAACACCTCACGGCGATGGCGGACCTCGAGGAGGGCGAGTTCGATTTCAGTCAGGCACCGGCCCTGGGTGGCCCCATGGCGGGTGGGTTCAGCGTTGATTTCACCTCCTTGAACCTGGGTAGCGAGTTGGGCCTGTTCGAGGCGCGCCTGACCGATCGCGAGCAGCAGCTGGAAATTCTGGAGTCCCTGCTGACCAATCGTAAGCTGGAAGAGCAGAGCTGGCTGTCCGGTCGCCCGGTGCAAAAGGGCTGGATATCTTCTCAGTACGGCCAGCGCACCGATCCTTTTACCGGAAAACTGGCGATGCATGACGGCCTCGATTTCGCCGGCAAGGAAGGGTCTGACGTGATTGCTGTGGCGGCCGGAGTGGTCACCTGGGCGGGCAGCAAAAACGGTTACGGCCAATTGGTGGAAATTTCTCACGATGATGGCTATGTCACCCGTTATGCTCATAACAAGGAAAACCTTGTGCAACCCGGCGATGTGGTGCGCAAGGGCGAAGCTATTGCGTTGATGGGTTCCAGTGGTCGTTCCACGGGTGCGCACGTTCACTACGAAGTCTACAAGCACGGGCGCTCTGTCGACCCCTCCAGCTATGTGGCCCGCACCCGGCGCTGAATAATCACCCCGCCTGTTTTATGTTCCCGCCCAGTCTGTTGCCCGGCGGGTCTATCTATTTCCAATAAGATGAAACGCGATGATTAGCAAAACTCTGAAAACGATTTTTGGCACCCGCAATAGCCGCGAACTTAAGCGCATGGGCAAGGTGGTCAAACAGATCAACGCCCTGGCGGACGACATCAAGGCGTTGACTGATGAGCAGTTGGCGGGCAAAACCGCTGAGTTCAAACAACGCCTGACTGACGGCGAGAGCCTGGACAAGATTCTTCCCGAGGCCTTTGCGGTGGTGCGCGAGACAGGGGAGCGGGTGTTGGGCCTGCGCCATTTCGATGTGCAGCTTATCGGTGGGATGGCCCTGCACGAGGGCAAGATCGCCGAGATGCGCACCGGTGAGGGTAAAACCCTGGCGGCGACCCTGCCGGCCTATCTCAATGCGCTCACCGGCAATAGTACGCACCTGATTACAGTGAACGATTACCTGGCCAACCGGGACGCCCATTGGATGGGGCCCCTGTATAATTTCCTGGGTGTATCATTTGGTGTGATCAAGTCGGGGCAGACACCGGAGCAAAAAGCCGCGGCCTATCAGGCGGATATCATTTACGGTACCAATAACGAGTTCGGTTTCGACTACCTGCGCGACAATATGGCGTTTTCCCTGGAAGACAGAATGCAGGGTGTGTTGAGCTTTGCCATCGTGGACGAGGTGGACTCCATTCTGATCGATGAGGCGCGCACACCGCTGATCATATCCGGCGCGTCGGAAGACAGTTCAGAGCTCTACAAGCGCATCAACCGCATGATACCGTCCCTTAAACCCGATACGGAAGGCGAGCCGGGGCATTTTACTATCGATGAAAAACAGCGCCAGGTGGAGATGACGGAAGCCGGGCACGAGTTTATCGAGGAGTTGATGGTCAGCGAGGGGCTGCTGCAGGAAGGAGACAGCTTGTACGGGGCCACTAACCTCAACTTGCTGCACCATGTTTACTCCGCCTTGCGCGCCCATGCACTGTTCCAGCGCGATGTAGAGTACATCTTGCAGGACGGGCAGGTGGTGTTGATCGATGAGCACACCGGCCGCACCATGGCGGGACGACGCCTGTCGGAAGGGCTGCACCAGGCTATTGAGGCGAAAGAGGGTGTGGCGATCCAGAGCGAGAGCCAGACCCTGGCTTCCACCACGTTCCAGAATTACTTCCGTCTCTACGGCAAGCTGTCCGGCATGACCGGTACCGCTGACACCGAGGCATTTGAATTCCGCCAGATCTACGGACTGGAGGTGCTGGTTATCCCCACTAATGTACACCAGATGCGCGACGACCTGAACGACCTGGTGTACCTGAGCGGGGAGGAGAAGTTCGATGCGATCGTGGCCGATGTGAAGGACTGCATGGCCAATGGCGCCCCGGT
>QNFR01000048.1 GCA_003646405.1 Gammaproteobacteria bacterium | reverse complement strand
TACAGGCCGGACAGCTCGGTAGAGATATAAATAATGGCGGCAAGGCACAGGATAGGCAACACGACAGATTGCATACCCACTGCCAGCCCGGTGATCATCACCGTGGCCGGGCCGGTTTCACCGGACTTGGCAATTCGCCTGACGGGGGCGCCACCGGTGTAGTACTCCGTTATCAGGCCGATGGCGACACCGCCCACGGCGCCGCTGACTACCGACCACCAGACGTTGGCAGGCAGGCCCATGGCGCTGATCATGAACCAGGCGGCGATGGCGAATAGCACCGGGGCGAGCATGGTGCCTGCACGCAGGGCGGCCTCGGGAGCGGCATGGGATCTGGCGCGCACGATGCCGATACCACAAATCGACGCCAGCAATCCGATGCTGGCCAGGGCCAACGGCAGGAACATCATGCCGGCGCGGGTTTCCATACTCATGGTGGAGGCGATGGCGATACAGGCGATCATGGCGCCGCAGTAGGATTCGAAAATATCCGAGCCCATACCGGCGATATCGCCGACATTGTCTCCCACATTGTCGGCTATGACGCCGGGGTTGCGTGGATCGTCCTCCGGGATACCCGCTTCTATCTTGCCTACCAGGTCGGCACCGACATCGGCGCTCTTGGTGAAAATACCACCGCCGACCCGGGAGAACAGAGCCACCGTGGATGCCCCCATACCAAAGCCGTGGATGGCATGGACGGTTTCCGGGTCACCGCCGAAATACCAGTACAGGCCGCCGAGGCCGACCAGACCCAGTGAGGCGACCAGCAGGCCCATGACAGAGCCACCATAGAAGGCGATGGACAGGGCCTCGCTCTGGCCGTGATTGTGGGCCGCTACAGCGGTGCGGACATTGGCCCTGGTGGCGGAGAACATGCCCAGATAGCCAGCTGTGGCGGAGGACACTGCCCCTACCAGAAAGGCTAAGGCCGTATTGAAACCCAGAGGCGATACGAAGATAGCGACCAGCAGCACCAGGGCGAAAATGCTGAGCATTTTGTATTCACGGTGCATGAAGACCATGGCGCCGAGTTGTATCTGGTCGCCGATCTTCTTCACCACTCCGTCGCCATGGTTGTGGCGGCTCATGATGTGATAGATGATAAAAGCGACGGCCAGGCCGGCGAAACCCAGGATGGGGGGCAGTGAAAAATAATCAGACATAGGCTGACTCAGCTTATTATTTAAGGGAGTGTTGCATGCTACCTAACTTCTGGTAACAAGGGAAACCTGACGGCACTATCGGAACAGTTTTTCGCCGAGGGCCGTCTCAGTCTTGTATGATGGGCGCCTGTTCTGGAAAATGTAATTTTCTGATCTGTTTTTATACGGAGCGTTGAAGTGATCTGGATTTTTTGGGTCCTGGTGTTATTAGTATTAATCACCGTGTTTCACCTGCGGGGGCAGGATCTCAGCCAATACGATTCACCCTCAAGTCAGAGCCTTGACATGGGACGGGAGCCCAGTGATGGGCTCGCCGCGGTTGTAGCGTCTTTCGACGTAGGCATGGGGCCAGTGCGAAGAGCCCCCCGCAGCCAGCGCCTGGCCTTGATGCGTGAGTATATGGAGAGTCTCTCAGAGAACCAGGATTTTCACACTTCCTTTACCCCGGTCGATGCCGCGGGGGTTGTGGCGGAGTGGGTGCTTGCTCCTGGTGTAGACAGCGACCGCCGTGTTCTCTACATCCACGGTGGCGCCTTTGTCATGGGTAGCCCCAGGAGCCATCGTAATATTACCAGCAGGTTCTCTGAGATAGCCGGTGCGGCCGTACTGGCAATTGATTATCGCCTGATGCCGGAAAATCCGCGTATGGCGGGAATCGAGGATTGCAGGACGGCTTATCAGTGGATGCTGCAAAATGGGCCGGAAGGCCCCGGCCAGGCCGGCAAGATCTATGTTGGCGGTGATTCGGCAGGTGGCAACCTGGCGCTGTCACTGATCGCCTGGGTGCGGGACCAAAAACTGCAACGGCCGAATGCCGTTGTAGCCCTCTGTCCTGCGACCGACTTCACTTTTGGCTCACCCAGCCTCAAGCACAATATGGAAACCGACGCCATGTTGGGACCCCTGTTCAAGGATATGGCGAGGGTCCCCCGGCCCCTGTTGTGGTGGTTTGTCTGGTTTCAGAATCGCATGAGCCCGCGCAATCCCCTGCTGTCGCCGGTTTTTGGTGAGCTCTCCGGGCTGCCGCCGACCCTGGTACACGCCAGTGAGACGGAATTGTTGTTCGACGATGCCAGGCGCTACGTCAACCGCGCGGCGGACGCGGGATCACCCACCAAACTGCAAAGCTGGGCACAGATGGTGCATGTCTGGCATATGTTCCACCCCCAGCTGACAGAAGCGTGCGATGCCTGGGATGAGATCGGCAAATTTATTGCGGAGGTGGACCGTGTTGCTGCCCGGGCGGGAACAAAGGCATGAAAAAACGGGAGGGCAAATTTTCGGGTGCGAAAGGGCTGAGCATTTATTATCACTACTGGGAGCCGGATACTCAGCCGCGGGCGATAATCCTGCTGGTCCACGGCGCCGGTGAGCACTGCGGCCGCTATGCGCACTTTGCCCGGTATTTGACGGATCACGGCTATGCAGTGGTGGCACTGGATCATCCCGGGCACGGCAGGTCTGAAGGCACGCCCGGCCACGTGGAGAGAATTGACGACTACCTGGAAACCCTGCACACCTTCCATCAGCAGGTTGTGGCGGACTTTTCCGGTGTACCGCAAATCCTGCTGGGTCATAGTATGGGCGGGTTGATCAGCAGCCTTTACCTGCTGCTGCATCAGCAGGACTTTATCGGTTGTATCCTGTCCGGGCCGGCTATCAAAATGGACATAGAGCCCGGTATGCTGCAGATATACCTGATCCGCTTCCTCTCCGCGGTGCTGCCAAAAGCAGGCGTTTTGCAACTGGATGCCACCGGCGTCAGTCGCGACCCGGCCGAGGTTGAAAAATACGTTACCGACCCGCTGGTGTTCCACGGCAAGATGTCGGCGCGCAAGGTGTCCGAACTGTTCAAGTCAATGCGTCATATCCAGGCCAATGCGGAGAAAATCACCCTGCCTATGCTGCTATTGCACGGTGGTGATGATGCCATGGCTGCGGCGGAGGGTTCGTATTTCCTGCACAGCCGCATCAGCTCCACCGACAAGACCCTGAAAATTTATCCCGGCCTGTACCATGAAATTTTTAATGAGCCGGAACAGCAGGAGATATTCGCTGACGTATTGGCCTGGTGTAATGAGAGGACGACGGCGGCCCGGACATTATCTTAGGGTTATACCAGGGCGGGCTCACCAGCGCATCGACACGGCCACACCGCCGCCTTTACTATCGACCCAGGGAACCAGTTGTACCTTGTCATTGAAGGCATCAGTGAAAAACCAGCCACTGATACCGCCGATCGCGGCACCCGCGACCACGTCGTACCAATGATGTTGCCTGGAGCGCTCACGTGCAACGCCGGTAAGCGTCGCTACAGCGTAAGCGGGGACACCCGCCTGCCAGCCATAGCGACGATAAAGGGTGGTCGCCGAGGCAAACGCATTGGCGGTATGTCCGGAAGGGAAACTGTCGTCATCACTGTTGTCCGGGCGTTCCTCGTCCACCAGGGTCTTGCCAATCAGCGTAACACCCGCGGCGGTACCGATGCTGTAAGCCGCCTGGCGCAGGCCCTCCCAGTCATCTCGCGTCGTCGGGAATATCAGGGCCGTACCGATCAGGCCAATTACGCCAACATCACTGATGTCTTCCCAGGAGTTGTCGCTGATCGCATGGGCCGCGGGGTTAATACCTGATGCCAGAGTGAGTGCTACTAGTAAATGACGAAAATTCATGGACATATCCTTCGTTATGAGCAAAGGAAAATCAACCCTTTTTGACAGCCTGGGAAATCATCTAGGGTTGATAGCCGTGCTCGGTCAAGGTCTGTGTCAGCGCCGATTTCGCCGCGGCCAGCACCTCGGGTAGTGGCTGGGCGGCGTCAATTTCAGCGATGGGTGCGCCATTAAATGTGAACCGCGGCACGTACTCAATTTTCCTTTTGAGCGACTCCCGGCGATGGTCCGGCTTGCGTGCAAACGCGGTATCCACGTCGACATTGAGTCGAATCACAAGATCGGGGCGATAGCTGGTCATCCATTCGAAGGCGGCCTGTTCGCGCTGCGCCAACCAGTTCACGAAGCGATTTCCCTGTGCCGTCACAGACATGTCGGTGCTATCGAAGGCGCCGGGAAAGTCCAGTTGTGGGTAGCGGTCGGCAATGATAATCAGGCCTTTATCTCTCAATGCCAGCATCCGGCGAAACCGCCGTAGGCGCTTCAGCGTGAATGCGTACATCACGATTGCGGGGAAAGTGTCAGGGGCTTTATCGGTGGTGCGGGATTTGCGGACGGTGGCCGCCTTGCGCTCGATGATGCGCCCGAGAAATTTGCCGACCAGCGGCAGATTGGCGATCGAGCGGCCCGTGTTGCCCTGCTGCTTCCCCAGGTGGGCAGTCGCTGCGGGGCCGTAGCCTTTAGCACAAACAAGAAGTTCCTCGCTGACCGTGGACTTTCCTGAACCATCGCAACCGATGATGGCTATCAGCGGCGGCTGTATCACTGGTTTGCTTGTCATCAGGATATTCCGTCGAATGTCTCGGTGAGTTTACGCAAGTCGCTGCGGTTGGTCGTATATTCTAACATTGATACAGCCTGAATGTAGTATCACATTGAATGGTCCGCCGGCCTCCTCAACGGCGGACAAACCTGGACATAAAGTCATTGAAGCCGTGGATGCAGGTGTTGTATGTACAGGGAACTCTGTCGTAAACTCCCTGGCTCCTATAACGCTTTTGGTTGCCAGGCGTGCGACGTTCAACTCCATTACCCCCCCAACAACTCCTTTCCCACGTTGTTGCCATTACTGGCTGCGATGGGGCGGGTAAGTCGACATTGAGTGAGGATTTAATCACTCATTTGCACAATGAGGGGCCGATCCAGTGGCTCTACCTCGGTCAGTCTTCAGGTAATATTGCACAGTGGATAAGAAGCCTGCCGGTTATCGGGCCAGCACTGGGACGCTACCTGGTGGGCAAGGCGAACCGTGCTCACAACAAGAAGACCACAACCCCTGATACCGCTACCACGCTGGTAATCTATATACTCTCGCTATGGCGCACGCATAAATTTCGCCGGATGCTGAGGCTCAATCGCCGCGGTGTGCTGGTCATTACCGATCGCTACCCACAAGCTGAGGTGCCGGGCTTTCATTTTGATGGTGCAGGGCTTGGTGCTGTCAACGCCGAAAGCTGGCTGGGACGCAAACTGGCGGCACGCGAGCAGCGCCTGTACCAGTGGATGGCAAGCCATGTCCCGGCACTGGTTATCCGGCTCAATATCGATGCCGACACCGCCCATATGCGCAAGCCCGATCACAAGTTGTCGATGCTCCGTGACAAGGTAAGCGTCATTCCGAACCTGCGCTTCAATGGTGCGCGCATCCTTGATCTCGACGGCCGGGACCCCTACGAACAGGTATTGGATACAGCTTTGAGCACTGCCAGGGCAGCGCTCAAGACACCATAAGGTTGATCGGCCCTTTTTGGGCGACATATCGCGCGCCCATCATGCTAGACTCAAGGCCTAATATTAGGTGTGTGCATTATGCTTGAATTCTTTACCCGCACCCGTGAGCGGGATGTTTTGCTTGTCGGCGTTTTCGCGGTTGTCGGCTGCGATGGCACCGGCAAAACAACATTGACTGAGGATTTGCTGGCCAGGCTGGGCGACCAGGGTCCCGCTAAACGGCGCTATCTTGGCCTGGTCTCGGGCGAAACGGGCGACAAGATCAAAAGCCTGCCTTTTATAGGCGCCAGTCTAGAGCATAATCTCCACAACAAAGCGAACCGGGCTCTGGACATGGAAAAGAAATTACCCGGTACCGGTACAGCGTTAATTATGTATTTGCTTTCATTGTTGCGCACGGTACGGCTATTGCGGATCATGCGCCTCTCCCGGCGCGGTGTACAGGTAATCGCAGACCGCTACCCACAGGCGGAGATCCCCGGGTTTCATTACGACGGCCCGGGCCTGACCGTCAACCGCACCGACAACTGGCTGGTGCATAAACTGGCGCTACGCGAGCAGAAGCTGTACGAGTGGATGGCAGAGCAAAAACCCGCCCTGGTGATCCGCCTCAACATTGATGCCGATACGGCACATGCGCGCAAACCCGACCATGATATCACTGAGTTAAGTGACAAAATTTCGGTGATATCTCGCCTGAACTTCAATGGCGCGCGGGTTTGTGATATCGATGCCTGTATCCCTTACCCCCAGGTGCTGGATGCGGCATTGCAGGCAATCAACCAGGCTCGACAAGCTACCTTGTAAGCGACCACGCGCAGTCCCCACGTAGCTCGCTGATGTTATCTGCGCACGGGCAGGCGGTCTGGGTTCAGATGGTTCTGCTGCGCATACTCTTGCTGATGATGACGGCCATAGTGAGTGGACGCAGGAGTGCGGCGGCACAGGCAGCCAGGCCTGCGCCTATCAAACCCACCTGCAATGTGAGCACAATAAACAGTGTTACATAAATAATTGCCGACACGATGTACAGGCGCAACACCTTGCCGGCGTGACCAATGGCATAGGCGGCAGAGCGTAGCGAGGAGGCGGTGAGATCAAAGGTGGATGCCAGAAGCAACAGGGTGAGCACCGGCGCAGCGGCGACAAATTCTTGACCAATGAGCGCGCCCAGCAGAGCACCACCGAAAAAATAGCCGGCCGACACAAAAAACAGTCCCAGGCCACCAGCAAGTAGGGCTGTACGGTAAACGACCAGTTTAAAATCGGAACTGCCCTGTATCCAGCTTCTGGTCAGGTCGGGAAACACCACTTGCCGAATCATTCCGGCTGGTTTGGATAGCATGGTGGAAAACTGTCGCGCCAGGCGCAAAAGTCCCGCATCGGCGGGCCCCAATAGATAGCCTGCCAGCATAATGGAGCCGTGCTTGGGTATGAGATCGACATTTGATTGCCAGTAGGTGATCCACAGGAAATGACGCAAGCCGGAAAACTCAGCCATGCTTGCATCGCCGCTTTTCTCATCTTCGGGCGCATCACCGATGTGTCGGCGAAATTCACGTCGACCACACCAGCTCAGATAAACATTCTCCGCTCCATAAGAAAAAGCCATGATTGCCACATACACGGGAAACGGACTGCCCAGCCACCAGGCGATAACCACACCGAAAAAGCGGATGATTGGACCGATTGTCATCTGTCTTCCCAGGATATCGAATTGATCAAACAGTCGAAGGACGCCTGTATCGGTACGGTTGCCTGTGGTGAGCAAGACAAGACAGTAAGCAGTGAGCAGAATCACATGGTCTTGATCCATACCCATCCGGGGGCCGATCAGGGGTGCCAGGATCAGCGCCAACACCGTTGCGGTAATGCAGGTATAGCGATCCACTCGCCGACAGATGCTGATCAAACGCTGCAGAGTGCGAGTGTCACCAGCATCAAGTGGGGGCACTCCATAGCGCACAATCGCCAGGAACTGTTTAAAATTGAGCAGGCCACGTATGAGCATCACATAAGTGTGTATCAGAATCACCAGACCGAACTCGACTGGACCGAGCGCCCTGGCCATCAGGGCAGTGGCGGCCAGCGCCATAAGGGCACCAATACCGCGCCCCCGAACCAGAAGCCCGAAATTACCAAGTACCCGGCGCATCGGATTGTGTGCGGCAGGGCGCTCTTCAGGTTTGCTCACGCATGTTTCCTTTGGTTAGTGCTCCGGCCACCTGAACCCAACTTATCGGGTGGTTAGGACACTACACTATGTCTAGTCGTCAGGACTAAACTGGATATTGATACCGCCTTCACCACTGGCAGAATAACTATCCTCATCAATATCGTACTCAATTATTTCGCTGGCAAGCGTATTATCTTCGCGCCTCAACACTGCGGCGCCACGCATTTTGAGCTTGTTGGTGGTCCTGAGGTATTCAATTTTGGATGCGACGCCTTCAACGTTTGGTTTTGAATCTGAGCTGTCGGCGCTTTGCTCCGTATCTCGAAAAATGAAAATTTTCGCCGGCTTACCCTCGACGACCAGACTGTCGGGGTCGTCCAGTTTGCCGTATACCACGGCCGAGTCTGCAGACACATGCCAGTCCGGCGCACGTAATTCAAAGCGGCCGCTAAAGTGAGTAATGTCGGCTTCGCTGTCTTCCCAGGCCCTCTGGGCGGTTATTGTTACGGTGTCGTCTGAACTAAGATCCAGGACGTCGGCAAACCCGGTTTGAACGCTCAAAAAGACAGTCAGCAGAAGGCGAACTACACACCTCCGGCCCACTGAAAGATGATGTCCAGACACTATGTAACTCTGAATGTTCTTGTCCCGTTGGCGTCCGTTTGGGCCGTCACCCGAGCATACCCGGCAGCCGGTATGTGTCAATGAAAATTAGACAAAGGATACTCCACTATACAGAAGTGGATTACAATCGAACTCACCGGCTCGGTGCCAACGGCCATATCACCCCGGGAAAACACTAGATTGATTATCGATAGACATCTGGTACGACAGGTTGCGATGCCGTGTTTTTTGGTCGCGGCTGTACTGTTGATCATTTTCGTGGGCTACTCGCTCTCCAGGTTTCTAACCCAGGCCGATGCCGGTCTGCTAAATACTGGCGAGGTAGTTCGCCTCACGCTGTTAAAGGCCCTGATAGCTCTTGAGGTGTTACTGCCGATAGCTTTGTTTTTTGGTCTCATGCTGGGGTTGGGAACGTTGTACCACGACTCTGAAATTGTCGCCATGCAAGCCAGCGGCATAAGCGAGTTGCGCATGATCCGGCCGGTTGTGACGCTGGCAATTCCGCTGGCGCTGGTAATAGCGGCCCTGTCTATTTATGTAAGACCATGGGCGTATACACAGACCTATCGAATACTGGCAATCGCAGAGGCTTCCTCGGATATAAAACGTATCAAAGCGGGGCAATTCTATTTGACGCGCAAAACGGTCCTGGACCATGAAACAACTGAGAGCGACGAAACAGCCCTGAGCCCAAAAACAGCCCTGAGCGAAAAAGCAGCCCTGAGCCATAAAACAGCCCCGAGCGATATAAAAACACCGCGCCCGGAAGAAAAGAGCCAGAGCGGCGCGGAACAAGAGCGGGCAATATTTGTTGAAAAAATTTCTGCCGATCAGACCCTGGAGCGCCTTTTTATTCGAACCCGAATAGACAGCGAGTTACAGATTGTATCCGCGCCAACAGGCTCTTTTATAGAGCGACCCCAGTCGCAATACCATAGACTTGAATTGCATAACGCACGTATTTTCAAACGGGTGGATGATGGGCCGGATCTTTTTGCACGAATCGATCACTTCACTATGAATGTTAGCAATGATCAACCCGAACCGCCTGGCTATAAAGTCAAATCCATAGCGAGTGCGAAACTTGCGTTTTCCCGGAAACCGAAAGACCGTGCCGAGTATCAGTGGCGTGTATCAACGCCGATTACCACCTTGTTGCTTGCGCTGCTCGCGGTTCCACTCAGTCGCAGCAGGCCACGACAGGGGCGATTCGCCAGGCTATTGTTCGCGCTTGTCATTTATGCGGCCTATTACAATTTGATGGGTGTCAGTGAAACTTGGGTAAAGCAACAAGTGATCACCAGCATCTGGTGGGTGCCTTTCCTCCTGGCCCTGGTGGTGATCCTGTCTTACACACCCTGGCGCCACCTGGGATTTGCATTGGCGATACGCAAAAATGACTAAAATTGACCGCTATCTAAGCACTAGCTTCCTGGGGGGCTGCGTACCCGTGCTGCTGCTGTTGTTGTCTTTGTTTAGTTTTCTGGCCCTGTCTGAAGAACTGGAGGATGTTGGAGAAGGTGCCTATGAACTGGCGGATGCATTGCTGGTGGTTGTGTACACCACGCCGGCCTTAGTGGTCGACTTGCTGCCGGTAACGGTTTTATTAGGAGGCCTGTTGGGTTTGGGGGCGCTGGCGAACAACCTGGAGCTGATCTCGATGCGCGCCGCCGCAATAACACCTGTACGCCTGGCATTTCCCATTATTAAACTGTCCGTGGTCCTCATCGCGGTCGTCATGTTGCTGCAAAATCTGGTTATTCCCCGAGTTGAATACAACGCTGCCCAACTCAGGGCTAAAACCCTTATGGATCCCGGCCTGGCTGGTCTGGAAGAAGAAATGGGAGTGGGTGTCAATAAAGAGTTCTGGACACGTAACAAGGGGTATTTTATACGAATCGGTCTTGTTCAGGCCAACCGAACATTGGCCGGCGTGGAGATCTATCAGTTGGATGAGCGGGGCAATTTGGTAAAGGCGGTGCAAACACCCACGGCGGAACTACTGCAGGACAATACCTGGTTGCTGCACAATGTACGTGAAACGCAAGTCGGTGCCACAGATGCAAAAACGGAGTTTAAAGACAGGCTTTTATGGGAGGCGCTGCTTAGTGAAGAGCAGACCCGCGTCTTGATAACGCCCGCAAGCTCACTGGCTCCGGCTGATTTGTGGCGGTTTATTCAGCGTTTGGAAGAAAACAATATGAACTCTGAATCCTCCCGGGTAATGTTCTGGAGGCAGATGAGTATTCCATTGGGATTGCTGGGAATGGCCCTGCTGTCGCTACCGTTTTTGTTGGGTTCGACCCGCAGTGTTTCCGTGGGCCAGCGGGTAGCGATGGGCGGCTTGATTGGCATCACCTACTACCTGGTACAACAAATAAGCGGTCACCTGGCGGGGATACTGCACTGGAATGTCGCACTGACCGTTATGGCCCCGGGATTGATCATATTGGGCATCGCGATAATATTGCTCAAGCGCACGAATTAGGGTCAACACAACACAAATTAGGGTCAACAGGCCCCAACCGGCGCCCTTTCCTCGCTGTTACCCCCTTGGCGGCTCGCCCGCAGGGAGCCACCTAATTCGCCCGCTACCGAACAAATTTTGAACAACTGGCGCCACCCACGTATAATCGCGCCCCCGGATTAATGTACAGTTGGCAGGTGAGGCCCGCGGCAGTGGAGTATTGGCAGCAATTTGATGTGATCGTAATCGGTGGCGGCCATGCCGGTACCGAGGCGAGCCTTGCTGCCGCGCGCATGGGCTGTCGCACCCTGTTGCTCACTCACAGCGTGGATACCCTGGGTCAGATGTCCTGCAATCCCGCCATAGGTGGCATCGGCAAGAGCCATCTGGTAAAAGAAGTGGACGCCCTGGGTGGGGCGATGGCCCGCGCCACCGATTTCGCAGGCATCCAGTTTCGTGTGCTGAATTCCCGTAAAGGGCCCGCCGTGCGCGCCACCCGGGCCCAGGCGGACCGGGTGCTGTACAAGAATGCCATACGAGAAATTCTGGAATCTCAGCCCAATTTGTCGATCTTCCAGCAACCGGTGGATGACCTGCTGATTGAAAACGGCCGTGTGGCGGGGGCCATCACCCAGATGGGCCTCACTTTTCGCGCGCCGCGAGTGGTCCTGACCACCGGCACCTTTCTGGGTGGCAAGCTGCATATCGGCCTGGAGCATAGCGCTGGTGGTCGTGCCGGTGATCCACCATCGATTGCTCTGGCTCAACGTCTGCGCGAGCTGCCTTTTCGGGTGGAGCGCCTGAAAACCGGCACCCCCCCGCGCATCGATGCACGCAGTGTGGACTTCACTGATCTGCAGGAGCAATGGGGTGACACTCCCGAGCCGGTGATGTCATTCCTGGGCAGCGTCTCCGACCACCCGCAGCAACGTTGTTGCTGGGTTACTTATACCAATGAGCAGACCCACGACATCATCCGTGATGGGCTGGACCGTTCGCCCCTGTTCTCGGGGGTCATCGAGGGAGTGGGGCCGCGCTACTGTCCCAGCATCGAGGACAAGATTCACCGTTTCGCCGACAAGAATTCGCACCAGATATTTATCGAGCCGGAGGGTCTGACCACCAGTGAGTTGTATCCCAACGGTATCTCCACCAGCCTGCCCTTTGACGTGCAGGTAGATTTGGTGCACTCCATCAAGGGCTTCGAGAATGCCCATATCACCCGGCCGGGATACGCCATCGAGTACGACTTTTTCGACCCGCGAGACCTGGATTACTCGCTGCAGACAAAGGCGCTGCCCGGGCTGTACTTTGCCGGGCAGATCAATGGCACCACCGGCTATGAAGAGGCGGCTGCCCAGGGACTGTTGGCCGGTCTCAATGCGGCCCTCGCGGTGCGTGGCCAGGAGCCCTGGTGTCCGCGCCGGGACGAGGCTTATATCGGTGTTCTGGTGGACGATTTGATTACCATGGGCACCGTGGAACCCTACCGGATGTTTACTTCCCGGGCGGAATACCGCCTGTTGTTGCGCGAAGACAATGCGGATCTGCGCCTGACTGAGCACGGTCGCGCCCTGGGCCTGGTAGGTGATGCCCGCTGGCAGCGCTTTGAGCAGAAGCGCGAGGCTATCCATAGTGAGACAGAGCGCCTGGGCTCCACCTGGGTTCACCCGGGCACACCCGAGGCCAAAGCCCTGGCAGGCAAGCTGAAAAACCCGATTGCGCGGGAATACTCCCTGGCTGAACTATTAAAGCGCCCGGAAGTGGAATACGCCGATGTGGCGGGCCTTAAAGGGGAGCCCTGTGCGGATACGCAGGCCGCTGAACAGGTCGCGATACAGGCCAAGTATGCGGGCTATATAGACAGGCAGCAGGAAGATATAGAGCGCCTGCGCCGCTATGAAAATACCCCACTGCCTACGGACCTTGATTATCAAGTAGTAGCCGGCTTGTCCAATGAGGTGAGGCAAAAGTTGAGCGCGGCGCGGCCCGCTACACTGGCGCGCGCCGGACGGATACCGGGGGTGACCGCCGCCGCCATTTCCCTGCTCCTGATTTACCTCAAAAAGCGTGGTGCGCTGGCGCGCCCCGGCCCGGCCGTGCCAGGCCAGGGCGGGTCTGGCGCAGATAACCAGCGCCAGCTCGCCTGAGTTGGACCACCAACTCGCCAAGGACCTGCAACGGGGCTGTGATGCCCTTGAGTTGACCCTCGACCTGCGGCAACATGCCCTGTTGTTGGACTATTTGGGTCTGTTAGCCAAATGGAACAAGACTTACAACCTGACAGCGGTGCGCGATGAGGCGCAAATGGTAACCCGGCACCTGTTGGACAGCCTGGTTATAGCACCGCATATTCGGGGACAGCGACTTGTCGATGTAGGTACAGGCGCCGGATTGCCCGGTATCCCCATGGCAATCCTGTATCCAGAGCGAGAATTTCACCTGTTGGACAGCAATGGTAAGAAGACGCGTTTTCTTTTTCAGGTGAAAACTGCCCTGCGCTTGGATAATATGGTTGTGCACCAGGCGCGGGTTGAGTCTTTCATGGTCGTCGAGCCGTTTGATGTGGTGTTATCCAGGGCCTTCGCCCCTTTGCAGGATATGGTAGACGGCTGTCGCCACTTGCTGGCGCCGGATGGCCGGTTCCTGGCAATGAAAGGGGCATATCCGACGGACGAGCTGGAGGCGGTGAGCACTCACTACGAATTGAAGGCGGTTTATCCGCTGACAGTACCGGGTCTTGCCGAACAGCGGCACCTGGTGGAAATCATGCTCCGTCAGGTTGCGGGCCAGTATAAAGCAGTACTAAACAGTACCAGGGACAAAGCCATTGGCTAGAGTTATCGCTATCGCGAACCAGAAGGGTGGGGTTGGCAAGACCACCACCTGCATCAACCTCGCCGCATCGCTCGCCGCCATGAAGCAGCGTGTGCTGTTAGTGGACCTCGATCCCCAGGGCAATGCCACCATGGGTAGCGGCATCGACAAATACGAGGTCGAGCGCAGCATCTATGACGTGCTAGTGCATCGGGCACCGGTACATCTGGTGAGCCAGTACACAGGGGAGAGCGGCTTTGATGTGCTGCCCGCCAACAGCGACGTGACCGCTGCGGAAGTGGAACTGCTGGAAGTGGAACACAGGGAGCGCCGTTTGCGCACGGCGCTCAGTGAAGTTTCCGGTAAATACGATTATGTGCTGATCGACTGCCCCCCCTCCCTGAATATGCTGACCCTCAACGGCTTGGTGGCCGCTGATGGTGTGATAATCGCCATGCAGTGTGAGTACTTTGCGCTGGAGGGATTATCGGCACTGGTGAGTACTATCGCGAGTGTCGCTGAGACATTAAATACCAGTTTGCAAATAGAGGGCATACTGCGCACCATGTACGACCCGCGTAACAGTCTTACCAATGACGTGTCATCCCAGCTGCACAGTCACTTTGGGGAGAAAGTGTATCGTACGGTGGTACCGCGCAATGTGCGGCTGGCCGAGGCTCCCAGTCACGGCTTACCCGTTATGTATTACGATAAACATTCCCGCGGAGCCAAGGCCTACATGGCCCTGGCCGGGGAGATCATCCGGCGCGAAGAGAAGCTTGCTGCGCAGCAGCAGGGCACCGACGCGCTGGCCACGCAGTAGCACGGAGAGTTCGCATGTCGGCGAGAAAAAGGGGTTTGGGGCGAGGTCTTGACGCACTGTTGGGCGCCAGCAATACCAAGCAGACCGCCGGCGGGTTGGCTGAGCAGGCCCAAGGCACCGGGCGGTCAACCGCCAATGAAGACAAAGCCCTGAAGGAGTTGCCGGTGGACCTTATTCAGCGCGGCAAATACCAGCCGCGCAAGGATATTGATCCGGAGTCCCTGCAGGAGCTTGCTGACAGCATTACGGCCCAGGGCGTGATGCAGCCCATCATGGTGCGCCCCATTTCCGATCGCAAATACGAGATTATTGCTGGCGAGCGGCGCTGGCGGGCCACACAGCTGGCGGGCCTGGATATTATACCCGCGGTGATCAGGGATGTATCTGATGAGACTGCCATCGCCATGGCCCTGATCGAAAACATCCAGCGAGAAGATCTCAACCCCATTGAGGAAGCGGCTTCCCTGCAGCGCCTGCAGCAGGAATTCGAACTCACGCAACAGGAGGTTGCCAGTGCAATCGGCAAATCGCGCTCCACAGTGGCCAATTTATTGCGTCTGATGACTTTGCGCGAAGATGTACGACGCCTGGTAGAGCATGGCGACCTGGAGATGGGGCATGCCAGGGCCCTGCTGGGGCTGGAGGGGCACGACCAGTCCCAGGCGGCGCGTTCGGTGGTAGGTAAAGGCCTTTCAGTGAGGCAAACCGAGGCACTGGTGCGCAATCTGTTAGCTAAAAAAGACCAGCCGGCACAGGAAAAAGGCATTGACCCCAATATCCGGCAACTGCAGGAGGATCTGTCCCAGCGCCTGGGTGCCCGTGTGCAGATTCAGCACAACGCCAGGGGCAAAGGCAAGCTGGTACTTGCCTACAATAGCCTGGATGAATTAGACGGTATTTTGAGCCATATCAAATAGAGTACCTGGGCGCCGGATATGGTGTCTTGGACCCAGGTCACCACAAGATGTGGTGGTAAAAAGCAGTTTGCCGGTGTGTGGCGGTCGTGTTGCCCTGATGGAGCGGATGAGCATGGGTATTATTTAAGCTAATACACGGTAAAAGCCGGTTGTACCCGCCTTTCAATCACCCTATAATGCGGCCGCCGAATCGAGGATGAAACCCGTGTGGTTAATGGTGTGGGGAGTATCGCGTGGCGCCAATGACCGGTGCTGATATTGCGCGTCCTCCGGTTCATCGCATTACCCTGGCCCAATTAGGATTGCTTGTTCCATTGTGCCTTTTCCTGTTGGTATTGGACAGGGTTGTTGCTTATTCGGTGTTTAGTGGTGGCTTGATAGCCATTGTGCCTCAGGCCTATTTTGCGACACTCGCCTTCAGATGGCGCGGTGCGCGATCTACCGGGGCCATAGCGCGATCCAGCTACGCCGGCGAAATTGGCAAGTTTTTTTTGAGTGTTGCCGGGTTCGCCGTGGTATTTGCTGCTTTGCGGCCCATAAACGGCCTGGCAGTATTCGCCGGTTACCTGGTGATGCTGGCCATACAAATTATTGGAAGTTGGTTGCTGCTAACACGCAACCAGCGGGAATAGAGAAAAGACGCGATTAGACGCGAGAGTTTTGAACCATGGCAGGCTCAACCCAGACTATTTCTGAATATATCGTCCATCACCTGACGAATCTTGCCTATGGCAAGTTACCAGAGGGCTTTGTGCGCGAAGACGGCTCCGTTATCGGTGAAGGCGGTGCCTGGGTAATGGCCCATGGTGGCGATGAGGCGGCGGCAATGGGTTTTAATGCCATCCATATCGACTCCATGATCTGGTCTGTGGGCCTTGGCCTGGTTTTTTGCTGGCTGTTCCGCAGTGTCGCGAAGAAAGCGGAATCCGGCGTACCCAGCGGCATGGTCAATGTCCTGGAAATGGTCATCGAATTCGTTGACGACACCGTGCGCGACACTTTCCATGGCAACAACAAGATGATTGCACCGCTGGCCCTGACCGTCTTTGTCTGGGTGTTCCTGATGAACCTGATGGATCTGATTCCGGTGGACCTGATCCCCTCACTGCTGGGTCTGGTTGGAGTACACTTCCAGAAGATCGTGCCGTCTACGGACCCCAATATCACCATGGGCATGGCGTTGGGCGTCTTTATTCTGATGCTGTATTACTCTATCAAGGTCAAAGGCTTCGGCTTCGTCAGGGAACTGACCATGAACCCGTTCAACCACTGGCTGTTTATTCCGGTGAACCTGTTTATGGAGGTGGTTGGTCTGCTGGCCAAGCCCTTCTCTCTCGGTCTGCGACTGTTCGGTAACATGTACGCTGGTGAGATGATCTTCATCCTTATTGCAGCCCTGTTCAGTGCCGGTGTGGCCTGGATGTTGCCTGCCGGTATGTTGCAAGTTGCCTGGTCGATATTCCACATCCTGATTATCGTCCTGCAAGCATTTATCTTCATGGTGCTGACGATTGTGTATCTCAGCATGGCTTCTGAAGACCACTAATTCACTTTAACTTTGATTATTAACGCTAGGAGAAAAACATGCCTGAATTAATCTACGTAGCTGCCGCCCTCATGATGGGTCTGGGTGGCCTGGGCGCCGCGATCGGTGTTGGCCTGCTGGGTGGCAAGTTGATCGAAGGATCTGCTCGCCAGCCTGAACTGGCGCCGAAACTGCAGGTTACCTTCTTTCTGGGCGCCGGCCTGGTAGACGCGATCCCCATCATTGGTGTTGGTATCGCGATGTACCTGATCTTCGTTGTCGCAGGTTAATACGACAACCGACGGGAATGGGGCTGCCCTGAGCGCGGCCCTCAATAATCTGTGAGGAGCAAGGCGTGAATATTAATCTTACGCTTATCGGGCAGATGATAGCCTTTG
>QNFR01000047.1 GCA_003646405.1 Gammaproteobacteria bacterium | reverse complement strand
TTGCCAGTCATTGTCGCGCACTGGGGCGGGATGCAACCCTGGCGCATTGGCAAGAGGCTCCGTGACATCAATAAAATCGGCGTCACTGGCGTGTTCAAAAAGTTGTTGCCACCGGTAGAGACTACTGGTGGCAATTCGATGTTTCTTACAAAAAGCTCCCCTGGTGAGCCCGCTGGTGTTGAATTCCTCCAGTAGAGCCTTCCATTGTTCCTGAGTTCGCATAACACGGGCTCTTCGCCTTGAAGTAGGTTGAGGCTGCGCCTCTGGTTGGGGAAGAAAATGGGTGTCTGACGTCCGCGTGATCATAAAAGTTCTCCTGTGTTTGAGGAGAAATATAATCGGAATTTACCTGAAGGAGAATGACGTCTCGGAATGAGCGGTTACCGCTTTGCAACAGGCCTACACAATGGCGCTTTTCTGTGCTATCTCCTGTCTATCTGAAAATTTGCCGGCACACCTTAATCATCTTTATCCTACGTGAACATATGGTCAAGCAAGCCGATTCTTTGTCGGTGCTGGGATATGTGGTAAATACGGTGCGATCTGGTTGAGGGTGCGCGTTTGCTTTGCGTAAGATACTGCCCGTGCCACGCAGCTACACTCTGATGGTTGGTAATCCCTTTTGACAAGAAGGTCGCCGGGTTTTCTATCTACCCCGCTTTAATTTGCTCATGGCTTGCTCCGGCGTATATTCAACCACTCTGGTAAGCGCAGCCAGGGTGTGTTGGCGGAGATTAAGTTTTCCGCTGCCGTTTTCCCAGTTGGTTACCGTAGGCGGGCTGACGCCAAGTAACTTTGCAAACTGTGAGGTGTTCATCCCAAATCGCTTGCGGAGTCTGGTGATCGCCGCCGCTGTTGGCGTAAAAGCTTTCTTGCTTTTCCTGATCGGTTTTTTTCTAACAGGACTTGTTTTTCGATGGGGTTTTACTGGCTCTTCCATGTCGACACCAAAGACATCGGAAAGATCCGCCCCTGCCAGCCGGCGTCGTTTTCCTTCTTTGGATGTTGCGGTCTGAATATCCAGCTCTGCGGTAATCAGTTCTTCATGATCAACATTGCGCAGTAGGAAAAGCAGCTCTGGCTGATGATCCAGTCTGGCACCAACACCGTACAGGACGGCGGCAATGTGTTTGCACATTCCTGCCCAATCGGGGCAGTCGCAGGCAAGCTTTATCTCGCTGGGCTTGGGGAATAACCCCTGGTTCTGATCGGTCACTATCTCCATGACGTTGTCGGAGAAACGTCCCTGCAATAATTCCAACATGGAGCCAATCTGACCAGTGCACTGTTTACGGAGGTTTTTCCATTTGCGTACAGATAATGGGCTGATATTGATGTTGACTCTGTAAAGCTCCGAGCCGCTGACTATGGCCTCCACTTTGTCCCTGGAGATGGCTAGATGACATACCGAACCGTTACGAACATAGGTTCGCCCCCTGGGTAGACGGTTCTCATAATCACTGAATCTCTCCAGGTGATTACACCAGGCTTCACCCCAGAATGTACGGGCGATTTTTCGTCCCTGAACCTCAATGGGTTGAATGTCCTTGCCTTTTTTGCGTAATTTATTGATCTCTTTAGCCGCTCTGGCACGTCTTTGCGCTACCGGCACATAGGGAGACCACCCGCCATAACTCATGGTTGCCACCTATCAGACTTGCGTCTTCTCGATATCGAGTGATACCAGATTGAGCAATGTCTCATTATCCATCTCCGTAAGCAGTGTGTCAGCACCTCCATCCAACAGATCATTGGCGAGGGCCGTTTTTTCATTAATCAAGGCGTCAATCTTTTCTTCTACTGTTCCAGGGCAGATAAATTTGTGAACGAGCACATTATTTTTCTGACCGATTCGAAAGGCGCGGTCTGTGGCCTGGTTTTCAACCGCCGGGTTCCACCAGCGATCAAAATGGATAACATGGGAGGCCTGGGTCAGGTTGAGACCGGTTCCTCCCGCCCTGAGGGAGAGAATAAAGAAGGGGGGGCCCTCTTCTGCCTGGAATTGTTCAACCCGTTTTTGTCGCTGCTTAATAGCGGTGCCGCCATGGAGCACCAGACCAGGCCGGCCAAACTGCTGTGCCAGAAAGTTAGCCAGTGGCATGGTCATTTCCCGGAATTGAGTAAACACCAGCACCTTTTCCTGACGTGAGGCGATCTCTTCACACAGTTCAGCCAGGCGCTGAAATTTCCCGCTCTTTTTTGGATCGTACTCATCATCCCCGAGCAGTTGAGATGGGTGATTACAGATTTGCTTGAAGCGTAACAGGTAGGAGAGCACCAAGCCGCGACGTTTTATACCTTCAAGGTTCTCGATAGCATTCGCCATCTGATTAACGGCCTGTTGATATTGCGCAGCCTGCACTTTGCTCAGACCACAGTAGGCGGGTACTTCAGTCTTTTCCGGCAGGTCGCTGATAATTGATCGATCAGATTTCAGGCGGCGCAGGATATAAGGGCTTACCAGATTGCGTAACGGTGCATATTGGTCACTCTCCCGTTCAGAGAGTGCTTTTACAAACCCCTTGAAGCGCGAGGCTGATCCAAGCAGACCAGGATTCAAAAAGTCGAACAGTGACCACAGATCCGACAGTCGGTTTTCTACCGGCGTGCCGGTCAGTGCTATACGAGATTTGGCACGGAGACTCTTGACCGCTTTACTCTGCCCTGCGCTTGGATTTTTTATGGCATGGGCCTCGTCCAGAACCAGCAGCTGCCACGCCTGGTCTTGTAGCCAGTCTTGACGCATCAGTGTTCCATAGGTGGTCACAACAATATCGATGTCTTTCAAACTTGTACTTTCGTTCACCATGGCATTCATTGCTTTTTTGTTCAGCTGGGAACTGTGAAAAAACAGGCTGCGCAACGATGGGGCAAAACGCTCAAGTTCTGTTTTCCAATTGCCAATCAGAGAGGCGGGAAGCACCAATAGGGAGGGTCTGTCACACCGCTTCTTTTTCAAGATAAGCAATAGGGAAATCACTTGCATGGTTTTTCCCAGCCCCATGTCGTCTGCTAGGCAAGCACCTAATCCCAGTTGTGAGAGCAACCACAGCCAGTTCACGCCGGACTGTTGATAGGGCCGAAGGGTCGTTTTGAGTGCATTACCCGGGTTGACAGTCTTCAGTTGAGCGGGTACGCGCAGTTCATCCAGCAGCGTAGCTAACCATTGGCCCGGTTTGACAAAAGACCAGTCTCGACTCTCGCCCGTGCCATCCTCAGTCAGGTCTACCGGCGCGCCTGCCAGCAACCGCATACCTTCAGCAAAGGTGACGCCACCATCTGCAGATTCCGCCTCCAGTTTCTTCCAGTGGGTCAGGGCTTCACTCAGTTTTTCCTGGTCTACCTCAACCCACTGCCCTCTAATAAATACGAGGCCATCAGCTGCCGTCAGCAGCTTTTTCAACTCAGACTCGCTGAGCGTTTCATCACCCAGTGCAATATGCAGTTTGAAATCCAGCAGTGAATCAGCATTGAAGTTCTGATGCTTTGCCTCACCAATGGTAACGCTGGCACGTGGTCTGCTGCGTTTCTTCCACCAGTCAGGCAGCCGAACCACCACGCCGCACTGCTCGTATTGTGGCGCATCCTTAAGAAACGCATAGGCCTCCTCGGGTGACCAGGCCAGGGGGTGGTAGATGTCACCGGTATCTACAAGGTCTTTAATCACAACACTGGACTCAGCGGCCAGCTGAACTGGTGAAAGCAGACGAATCAAGGCTTGTTTATTTCTCGTGCCGGCATATTCCTGTAAAGCACGACTGAGTGGTTGATGGCGAATACGCCCCTGATCTGACAGTTTGGGGACATAGGTTGCCATGAAGGCGAAGGGAAAATCCGGGTCACCTTTATTTTCCGCCAGATGGAAACAGACACGGCCTACCTGATGCCACCGCGGCGCTCTCTCGGCAAGCAGTGCACCGAGTCCGCCAGTGGCCTTAATCTGGATGCATATCCAGGTATCAAGCAAGGAGCGGATTTCCTGTAGTGCCGGGGCGCAGAGATACTCGGCGCCACGCATCGGCGGTGCGCTCATGAGTAGCGGCATGATTTCGTTGGCTGTAAGCGGCTCAATAGGACCTGGTTGTTGTGGATCGGCCTGTGCCAGCAGGCAGCGTTCACTTAAATAGTTGCAGGCAAAGTCGCGCCAAAACTGCAAAGATGGAGAGAGGTCGGTGCCACTTTTTCTTGCCGCAAGAGTGAATAAACCTTCACCCACACTACGTGAAAATGCCTTGTCGATGGAGGCGTTGTTAACAGCGTCACCTGCCTTTCCATCTGCCAATGATGTGAAACAGTGCAGATGCCCTGACGGTAGCAGGCCTAGCTCAGAGATGCTCACGGTTAATCTTTTCTTCGACCATTACTTCGTCAACCAACATGGCCGCATTATCCTGAGTAAATGCTGCTTCGGCATCACCTCCTGGAACATTTTTCAGGTGTCCTGTTATAGCATCTGTGTAATCGATGATTTGGTCGACCTTGTCTTTTTCGATGAGGAGATATGATTTGTGTCGGGCAACTCTCGATCCTGACGTTAGTAATCTGAACAATTGAATCACTACAACCGAAGCTTGTCACAGTTCAGGCTACTATGGTGAACCCTGAGTATTTGTAGCTGGTCGCTCACCACACGATAGAAAATATTGACCTTATCCATCGGGTAAAACCTGACGCCTTCCCCTGACCGGATCCTTTGGGTACCCATATGGGGGCTATGGCAAAGAAGATCAAAAGTCTTGAAAGCCTTACTTGCGAAACTTTCGGCATAGCTTTGATAGCTATTCAGGGCAATATATAAATAGATTTCCTCAATATCGGCCTCAGCCTGGTCGGTGATTATAAGAGTCAGCATTATTGGCTTCGTTCTTCATACCGTTGGCGGGCGCTAGCCAATATTTCATCTTTCACACTCTGGGTAAGAGGGCGAATACGCCCTTCATCTGCGGCATTGATACCTTCCTGAATGAGGGCATCGAGATGGGCTTCTCTCATGGTCTCGATGCGCTGTGCCTCCTCGTAGGAATACACCACCGCAACGGGACGCCCGTTACGCTCAATGGTCACTGACTCGCTTTGCACGTCATCGACAAGTTGGCCAAAAGCTTTGGAAGCCTCAGTTGCTGTAACTTTCTTCATGGAAAATTACTCCGTAAAATCCGTAATTTACGCATATGTGTGACTTGGTGCAAGCTTGAAGGCATGAAAAGCTCGCTTTGGGATGATCCGCTCATAGGTGTTTATGCGTTCTGGGCCCTGGATTCCCCGTCAAAGAAGATAGTTTTGGGACCATCATGGGACCACGCGCACGCCTTTTCACGCCTACCTCAATTTTTAAGTCTTTGATTTTAAAGGTATTGGGAGGGCCAGTTACCGTTTACCTTTATGGACCAGCGACGCTTATCCCTGCCTTGTAATGGATGAAGTTTATAGCCGGGGAGATCCATATCCGCAACGACAGTGGCAGCATCCAGGAAGTCCAACCTGCCCACCTGGGCAAGGTGGTTTCCATAGTGGAGATGTGACCGGTCAGGCAACCAGGAAGGACGATTTTAAAGGGCAATAACCACCGCGCTGCCACAGAGCAGCACACCGCTGATGCGCGCGAATCGTTGGCCATTGGGAACAATTTTTTCCAGCAGTACATAAACTGCAATCAGCGCCACCCAGATCAGGTTCATCACCCCGACGGTGAAAAGAATAGCCATGAGCAACCAGCAGCAGCCCACGCAAAACAGGCCGTGGCGCCAACCCATGCGCACTATACCCCGGGAGTCGTCACGCCAGAAGCCGAGCAGAAACCCCAGGGGTGACTGACAGTGTTGCAAGCAGGCCTGTTTCAGCGGGGTCCATTGGTAAAGCCCGGTCGCCATCAGCACCGCTGCCGCCAGCCACTGGCGATCAATCGCCATGGCCCCGGAGAGCAACGCACCTTCGTGCAGCCCCCACTGGCAGAGGGTTGCGCCCAGACTAAACAGGGTCCAGGCGCAGAGATAGCCGCCCAAAAACAGCGCGACGGGCTTAACTTTGGTATCGCCGTGCTGGTCACGCTGCAGGCGGGCGTAGAGCAGAAAAGTGGGCGCCGCGGAAGGCACCATCATCGCCACCATCATCACCGCCCACATAATGAAATTAGCGCCGAAGTCGATCAGCGTCCAGGGGCTATCCATGCTCCCAGCCATGGGCATTTCCGCCGACATTTCCATCATCGGCATATCCATATTGTCGGCCAGGTAGAACATGTACCACCAACTCAGGGCGGTAATCGCGCCGAGTCCGAACAGGATTGGCAGCAGCGTCGGCAAGGACATGCGGTGAGGCGAATTCAACGACAGTTCTGGCGGGCTATCAGATCAAAAGTATGGGGAAACGAAGCACTCCGCCAGCTAGATAGCCGACAGGGCGTGAGAGTGTTTCGGTTAATCAGGATGCCGCCTTGCGGTCGAGCACATAGTCCGTAGGTTTGGCCGCACCACTCCAGCTAAAGGAGTGAAAATGGCCGTTGTTGGTGCCGGTATCATCATCCCAGTCGATGCCACCCACATGCACGTGGCTGCCGGTCGCAAGACCCAGGGCGAGCCGCGAACTGACCGGGTGACCAACATTATCGATATAGAAAGGCTCACTGTTCTGGCGGCGAGAGAGATAACCCTCTACGCCGATTTCGATCATACCCGGCACCACCACGGAGCGCTTGTTCTCTTCGAGGTGAAACTGAATATCGCCGTAGTGAATGCCGGCAAACTCCTTGATCAGCGGCAGCAGCATCTCCAGCGGCCCCCCTGCCTGACCGCTGGTGATTTGCTCTAGTGCCTCGCGCTGCGCTGGGCTGGCCTTGTCATCAATAATGATCGCAGTGGTCCATTCGCCAGCGCTCATCACCAGGCCGGTTTTCAGAATCAGCATGAAACTCAGGTCACTCAGCGAAACATCGCCGAACTGACCGTCCTGAATATTCAGCGCCATGGCTGCTATGCAGTGGTCACCGGCTTCTTCGGTTGCCGGTATCGACGGGGCCGTGGAATTAGTGAAAATACAGGGACAAAGGTAGACACAGCTACAATTTTCCGCGTACTCACCAGAAAGATGCCAGTTTTTATCCGCTGCGCTCATCGGGGCTCTCCTTTAAATTCATCGTGGTTGTGAATCAGGCGATGAGCTATTGAAACAGGCGCTTGCCCCGTAGGCAAGCTATCTCTTGCACGGCGAACTCTTCCACATTGGTTCACATCTGCCGCAGGAAAACTATCAGGGTAAGAAAGTGATCATTACGAATCCCTAATTTATTGTTCACAATGTGTGATCTGGTTACACTCACTCACGCCCGCGCGCAGACCTCAGCTAACTATCAGAGAATGGCATTTCGTGCACAACTGGATTTTATACAGCCTTACTGTCGTGATCTGGGGTTCAACCTGGATCGGCATTAAATACCAATTGGGTGTAGTAGATCCGATGGCCTCGGTTGCGCATCGGTTTTTGCTGTCTGCTTTGCTGATATGGCTGTTCCTGTTGTTGCGCCGCCAGACCTTGCGCCTGCGCTGGCGCGATCATCCTTTCCTGTTGCTACAGGGGCTGTGCCTGTTCTGCGCCAACTACTATTTGGTCTATCATGCCGAGATGGAGCTGACCAGCGGCCTCGTGGCGGTAGTATTTTCCAGTCTGATGATGTTTAACGTGATCAACAGTGCCCTGTTCATGGGATCGAGGATTCACGCAGGTGTGGTGTTTGGTGGACTGATCGGCCTGATGGGGATGGCTGCCGTGTTCTGGCCAGAGTTAGACGCGCTGGATCTCAGCGATAAAAATTTTATAGCGCTGCTGTATTGCCTGACGGGAACTGCGCTGGCCTCCTTCGGCAATATCATTGCCGCGCGTAATCGCAGACATGATATCCCGGTGTTGGTGACCAATACCTGGGCAATGGGCTATGGAGCTGTGGCGATGTATCTGGCGGCGATTTTCAGTGGTACGTCGATCACGGTCGATTGGAGCGCACCCTACATTCTATCGCTATTGTATCTGTCGATCTTTGGCTCGGTCATTGCGTTCTGGGCCTACCTGACCCTGATCGGCCGCATCGGCGCCGACCGTGCCGGTTACGCCAATCTTGTATTCCCGTTAGTGGCCCTGCTGATATCAACTTTTGTGGAGGACTACGAATGGACTCTGCCCGCATTACTGGGAATGGTGACGGTGGTCGTGGGCAACTGGCTGGTGATGCGCGCCTCCAGGACGTAGGCGAATGGTTGGCGCGGCCGCAATAGAATACGTCGCTTCAATTGGCCACACGCATGGAGGCGAATCGAATTACCCCAGCCCGGCAATCATCTCTATCACCTGCGTACGCAGCAGTTTTTTGTTGATTTTACCCACCCCGGTTTTTGGCAGCTCGTCCACCAGCAGATAGTGCTCGGGTAGCCACCATTTGGCAAAATCAGGTGCTAAAAATTCCTTCAACTCTTCGCCTGCAGGCGCTGCAGCCCCGCTCTCCAGCGAGAAAACTGCCGCAGGCCGTTCGACCCAACGCTCGTCCGGCACCGCCACCACCGCCGCCTCACGAATAGCGGGATGAGCCATCAACCCATTTTCCAGGTCCTGAGAAGAAATCCATTCACCACCGGACTTGATCAAGTCCTTGGCGCGATCCACCAGCCGCAGCACGCCACGCTCGTTAATGGTGGCGATATCACCGCTGCGCCACCAGCCATTGGCAAAGCCCTCTGCACTGCGCTCATCCTGATAATACTCGGTGACTGACCAGGGTGCGCGGACGTAAGCCTCGCCCATGGTCTCGTCATCCCAGGGCACTCGCTTACCCTCATCGTCAACTAAATAAAGCTCGGCCCCCGGCGCTACCAACCCCTGGAGGACACGCATCGAAATTTTCTCCGCTTCACTGGCGTCGAGCATGTCGCGATGAATATGGCTACAAGTGGCGATAGGCGCCATCTCTGTGGAACCCCAGGCGGTGAAGATCGGCACGCCGTAGTTGTCCATATAAAACTCCATCACCGCCCGCGGGGTCGCCGAACCACCGAGCATAATACTACGCAGGCTGCTCAGGTCATGTTCCCCCTCTTTGAGCAGGGCGATCATATCGACCCCAACACTCACCGCGGCGGCAAACAGGGTGACCTTTTCCTGCTCGATCAGTTGCAGCAGCACCTCGGCGTGGGGCCGCTCGCCGGGCAACACCATCGCCGACCCCATCCAGGCCGCGGCAAACGGTATGCCCCAGGCGTTAGCGTGAAACATCGGTACCATGGGTAAAAAAGTGTCGCGCTCGCGCACCCCCATTGTATCGGCCATGCAGAGTGCGGAGGTATGCAGATAAATCTGTCGCTGGGTGTAAACCACCCCCTTGGGATTGCCGGTGGTGGCCGAGGTGAAACACATCCCCGCCGGCGCGTTTTCGTCGATGTCTGGAAACTCAAACGATTCATCGCCCGCGGTGACTAAATCTTCGTAGCAGTAGATCGGCGACAGGGAGGTCTGTGGCAGCTTGTCATCGAGAATGATATAGCCCTTAACACTGGGTAAATTCGGGGCCAGCCGTTCAACCACCGGCAGCAGGTCCGGGTCGACAAAGAGCAGCTGGTCTTCGGCCTTATTGATTATGTAGGCGATATGTTCATCGGTGAGGCGCAGGTTAACTGTGTGCAACACGGATCCGACGCAGGGAATGGCAAAATAGAGTTCGTAATGACGGTAGGTATTCCAGGCCAGAGTCGCCAACCGGTCCCCGGGTTTGACCCCCAGGGAGGCCAGCCGACTCGATAGCCGACGCACTCGCTTTTCCATCTCACCGTAGGTGTAACGAAACAGGCTGTTGTCGCTGCGCCGCGAAACAATTGGGTTATTGGGAAAGTACTGACCTCCCCGTTCGATAAAGCTCTTGATGTTTAACTGCATTATTTCTCCCTGTTTGAAGCGTGGGGCGTGGGGCGTGCGCAGTGCGACCCGCTACTCATCCCGGACTCACCCGCCTGAGACTTTTTCAACAGGCTGCTAGATAGCGCCGGCCTTCAACTGACCCACGATATGTTCCGCCTGGCGGATCGCCAGGGTAACGATCGTGAGGGTTGGTGGCGCGGCCCCGGATGAGCAGAATTGACTGCCGTCGGAGATGAAGAGGTTTGGCACGTCGTGCGTGCGGCCGTAGCTATTGCACACGGCATTGATGGTGGTACGGCGTGCGAGCTTGAAAAATACGGTGTCGCTGATCTCGTCGAGCGCCGCTTCCCGGCGACGCTGATCAAGTTCGATAAAGTTTTCCGGCAATAGCTCCAGGCCGACCCGGATCTGATCGGCTTGTGCTGCGTCTTTACTGGACATCGAATCCATTTGCCGAACGGCCTGCGCGTAAATCGTATCGTCCAGGAAACTATGCGGGAAAAGCGTTCGCGTTACTTCGAGCAGGATTTGTCCTTCGCTCGGCCCCAGGACAGACAGATCATCGAACGATACCTGAACGCCGGCCAGGGCAGTACGCAACGGCAAACAAGTCATGAACATTGTCCCGCCCGCCACCGTTTGCAGAAACCGGCGGCGACGCAAACAAT
Organism: Gammaproteobacteria bacterium; assembly: GCA_003646405.1. Taxonomy (GTDB): domain Bacteria; phylum Pseudomonadota; class Gammaproteobacteria; order Pseudomonadales; family Halieaceae; genus JBALVO01. The sequence continues at coordinate 7,475 of QNFR01000047.1, read as the reverse complement.
CCGCGTCGTCTATATCCTGTTCAATCATAAGTCACCTCTTTGCGCCATCTCTCGACCCGCACAGACTAATCGACCGAAACCAGAACCGCACGGCAAGTGCCCTGTTGGACACATGGATTATGACTCTACGCGGGCATTATTCTGGCAACGCCGATTGAAACACGACATATCGAAAAAGTATAGGAGGATGAATAAAAGGGTTGTAAGGAAAGTGAAGCGGAACTTATTATCCGGGCCAGGGCCTGGCAAAAGCTGAACGGGTACTGGGTCTGCCATAGTATGTACGCGTGGACAAGGGCATCCCCTTCAATAAGATCGAGCAGAGAGCCGGGTAAACAAGTCAGTACCCTGTACTAAAACAGACATCACAGGTTATGCTGGCCGACCAACTTTCAGGCAATTACCGCAAAGCCGATATCACACCCAGGCAAAAGGCGATGTTGGACTTCGCTGTCAAAGTCTCATCACATTCACATGAGATAAGTGACGCAGACATTGAGGCCATGCATGAGCACGGATTTTCTGATGAGGACATATGGGATATCGGCGCTATAACCTCATTTTTCTCCTTATCCAACAGGATGGCAAATTTGTTGGGCATCCGTCCTAATGATGAATTTTATATGATGGGGAGGATCCCAAAAAGTTAATGTACTGTTACCGACAGGATGGGGAAAGCGAACCCGAAGTTTAATATTTAAACGAATAAATAGAAATTATGACGCGAACTCTCTGGTGAGCGCTATCCGCTGAATTTGTGTCATATAATGCCACGGCACCACCAACTGCGCCTTCAATTCCTCGGCCGGTACCGGTTTGCTGAACAAATATCCCTGCATTACCCGTGCTCCGTTGCTGGAGAGAAACTGGTATTGACCTTCAGTTTCCACCCCCTCGGCCACTATGCGCAAGTTCAGGCTATTCGCCATAGAGATAATGGCCTTCACCAGCTTGCCGCTCTCTTCACGACTATCGCAGTCGACCACAAAACTGCGATCGATTTTTAGTTCATCCAGTGGGCAGTTACCGAGGTAGCTCAGGGGTGCGTAACTCATTCCGAAATTGTCTACTGAAAGATAGACACCCAACTCCGTGAGTTCCCGCAGTGATTTGATGGTGCTCTGGTCATTGTTCGTCAATATCCCTTCTGATAGTCCCAGTTCGAGCATCGAGGCTGGCAGGTCGGCTTGTATTAGCACCTCTTTCACCCGGTTTATGAATAGAGGGTTGAATTGAAACGGTGAGACATTGATCGCGACTTTGGGTAGTTCGAGGTCTTGCTCTCTGAACTCATTCATTTGACGGCAGACTTCAACCAGCACCCAGTCACCGAACTCCTCAATCAGCCCGATTTCTTCAGCAAGAGGGATGAACCTGAAAGGCGGTATCAGGCCATATTCGGGATGTTCCCATCGCAGCAGTGCTTCCGCGCCCACTATAGAGCCGTTAGCGATATCCACCTGTGGCTGGTAGTGCAGCAACAGTTCATTGCGTTCAATTGCCTTGCGCAGATCAGATTCCAACTTGAGGCGATCCAATCCCGCTGCTTGCATTTCCTCATTGTAAAAAAGAAAATCGCCTCTTGTTGAAGCCTTGGCATGGTACATGGCGGTACCCGCCGCCCTTAACAGGCCCTCTACATCATCCGCGTCCCGGGGCGCGACCGCAATGCCGACACTGGGGGTTACTACCAGTTCGTGGTCATCGATTATCATCGGCTCACTCAGCCTGTCGATCAGGCGTTGCGCAACAAGGCCGGCGGAGTCGATGCTATCGAGCTGATTCAGTACCACGGTAAACTCGTCGCCCCCCAGACGTGAGACGTCAATCCTCGGTCCTGATTCTACATAGTGCGTCAGGATATCGCTGCTGCGTAGACAGCCGAGCAGGCGTTTTCCAACCTCTCGCAGCAGTAAGTCACCGGCACTGTGGCCCAGAGAATCATTGATCCGTTTGAAGTTGTCCAAATCAATAAATAGCAGAGCCAGTGGTTTTCCGTTGCGCTCATTCAATCGTAATAGCAAGCTGAGTTGTTCGGTGAACAGGCGTCGGTTGGGCAGGGAGGTCAGGCTGTCATAATATGCCATCTGATGAAGCTGGCCCTTTGTTTCAGTAATTTCGTCAGCCGCCTTGTGCAGTTCCTCGTCGCGCATAGACAGCTTGGACGTACTCTCGTCTACCTTCCAGGAGAGCAGCTTGCGATCCACTTCAATCTCTTTTTTATAGCTTGTCACGCCGCCTATTACGCCATTAAGCACAGCTGCGATTTCCTTGAACTCTTTGCCGCCCTTGATTTGAACGTATTCTCTGTGTTCGCCAGAGGCCACCTGGTCCGCCAGTTTTGCGAGCTGTGACAGCGGCTCTGTAATGCGTCGTGTCATCAGGAAAACCGCCACTGCGCACAGTAAAATGAGTACCAGGCAACCGTAAAACACCCGACTTACGGCGGGACGAATACCGTGCAATAATTGTTTCCGGTCTATGCCCAGATGTATATAGCCAATGACTACGAGGCTGTTTTGTGCGCCGGGCCCCGACAGGGCCGTGACAAAATCCAGGGTGGTTAAGTTCTTTTGCGTTGGGTTGACTGGTGAGAATACTGGCATGGTCAGGTGTATCAGTGATTCTCCCGAGATCAGCGATGACCAATAGCCGGTGCCGACTGGATCTCGTTCGGGGCCGAGGCCCATCAAGCCTGGTTCAACGATGGCAACATTTGCCCTGACGGTTGCAAACGGGGGTAGATTGTGAGGGGAGGCGTTGGCCCGGTCGCGTCTGGCGAGGATCTCGCCATCACTATTGTAGGCAACCGCCACTGTCACAGCGGCGGGCTCGAGAAATTCGCCCAAAATCTGCGTCAGCCTGGTTTCATTCTGGTGGTATATATCCACTGGTAAATCCGGGCGGCTTAACACTTTTGCCAGCGACCCCTGAACCAGTTGATCGAGATCGGCCTGGTATTCATGGTGAGCGGTATACCCTGTCAGGACACAGCCCAAAAATATGGCAGCGCTAATAAAGAGGATGTTAATCTTGCCCGCAACTGTCATTTCGCTGACCTCAGATCCAGAGGATGGCGGTGCTTTGGAGGGTAGCCAGACCCGATACAAGTCGCCAGAAAAATGTGAAGAATCATGTATTGGACTTCCTTCTCGTGCGTTCGGCCTGGTTATAGCAGGACTCGCGAAACCTGCCAAATAACGTAAACCCGCAACGGTACACCAAGTGTTTGTGAATAAAATACATCAATTTCCGCTTCAGTGATCCACTCTGCCGCGCAGTGATTTCAACTGCCCGTGTTTTGTTTTGCGGTCCACGCGTTTTTTCTGGGAGTTTCTGGATGGTTTGGTAGGCCGGCGTTTCTTGCGAGTGACGGCCGCACTTTTTATCAGGTCCTGCAGGCGGCCAAGCGCATCATCGCGATTTTTGTCCTGGCTGCGAAAGCGCTGGGCCTTGATTATAATGACACCCTCAGTGGTAATGCGCTGATCGCTGAGCTCCCGCAAGCGCGCTTTGTACACGTCCGGCAGTGACGAGGCATTGATATCGAAGCGAAGATGGATCGCCGAAGAGACCTTGTTAACGTTTTGGCCCCCCGCACCCTGTGCGCGTATGGCGTGTATATCGACCTCCGCCAGCGGAATACTCACCTGACTGGAAATTCTTAGCTTCATACTGGTCATTCTATAATGGTGTCCATAGACACGTAAAACTCTCCCCGCGCTTACCCACCACGGGCCAATTTATCGCCAATATCAGCTGATAACCAGATGCTCGTTGATAACCTGCAGGAAGGTATCGCCGTATTTGTCGAGCTTGCGCTCCCCCACGCCGGTAATTCGGCCGAACTGCGCCAGGTTCTGGGGCAGGGAAGCGCACATTTCCTGCAGGGTGCGATCGTGGAAAATGACGTAGGGGGGGACACCCTGTTCCTCCGCCAGTTCCCGCCGTCGTTCCCGCAGCAATTCCCACAGGGCGACGTCCATATCAATAGGCAGCGGCTGCCTGGTTTGCTGCCTGGCCGCCTTGCGCTTGGGGTCGCGGCGCAGTTCTATCTGCTGTTCACCTTTCAGCAAAGGCCGGCACTGTTCTTCCAGGCGCAGGGCACCGAAGCGCTCCAGGTCGACGCTGAGGTGGCCGCGGGCCACAAGCTGCCGGAATACGGAGCGCCACTGGTTGTTGTCCAGATCCTTACCTACACCGTAGGTGGGCAGGTGCTGATGATTGAACTGGACTATTTTGTCGTTTTCGGCGCCGCGCAATACGTCGATCAGGTGGTTGACGCCAAAACGTTGCCCGGTGCGATAGACAGCGCTCAATGCCATGCGAGCGGCCTCGGTGCCGTCCCAGGTAGCCACCGGCTCCAGGCAGGTATCACAATTGCCGCAGGGGGCCGGCAGTGTTTCACCGAAGTAATTCAGTAGAGACTGCCTGCGACAGCTGGTGATCTCGCACAGGCCCAGCATGGCGTTCAGGCGGTGCTGCTCTGCCCGCTTGTACTCCTCGCTGCCGTCCGAGGATGCCATCATCTGGCGCAGTTTGATGACATCCTGCAGGCCGTAGATCATCCAGGCGTCCGCCGGCTCGCCGTCGCGCCCGGCCCGGCCTGTCTCCTGGTAATAGGATTCCACCGTCTTGGGCATATCCAGGTGCGCCACAAAACGTACATCGGGTTTGTCGATACCCATGCCAAAGGCGATGGTGGCGACGATGATCACACCCTCTTCCCGCAGGAAGCGCGCCTGGTGGTCCGCTCGGGTGCCCGCATTCAGGCCGGCATGATAGGGCAGGGCGTTAAAGCCCTGCTCCTGCAGCCAGAAGGCGATCTCTTCGGTTTTTTTGCGCGACAGGCAGTAGACGATGCCCGCATCCTGTGCATGTTCGTCCTTAAGAAAACGCAACAGTTGCTGTTTGGGGTTGTGCTTGAGCGCAATACGGTAACGGATATTGGGGCGATCGAAACCGGCAATAAACTTTCCGGCCTGGCCCAGGTCCAGTCGTGTGATGATCTCGGTGCGGGTGCGCGCATCAGCGGTGGCGGTGAGGGCGATGCGTGGAATATGCGGGAAACGCTGGTGCAGCAGACTAAGTTGCAGGTAATCCGCACGGAAGTCATGACCCCACTGGGAGACGCAGTGGGCCTCGTCGACCGCGAACAAGCTGATGGGCGCCCGCTCCAGCAGGGTCAGGCAGCGCTCCTGGGTGAGACGCTCCGGTGCGATGTACAGCAAATCCAGTGTGCCGGACAGGAGGTCATCCTCCACCTGTCTGGCAGTTGCCGGATCCAGGGTTGAGTTCAGGAAGCTCGCCCGCACACCCAGTTGCCGCAGGGCGCTTACCTGGTCCTGCATCAGGGCGATCAGCGGCGAAATCACCACGCCGCAGCCGGGCCGGGCCAGTGCTGGAATCTGGTAACACAGGGACTTACCGCCGCCGGTGGGCATCAACACCAGCGCATCGCCGCCGTCGATCACCATCTGGATGATGTCATCCTGTGGCGGGCGGAAGGATTCGTAACCGAAGACCGATTGAAGGATTTGACTGGCATTGCTCATGGCGGGGCAGTATACCCTATCTGCGCCCTGCCACTGGCCATCATAATCAAAAGGCACATGCCTGATCGACCCCTCAGCCTGGTCAGGTCGTATACAACCTGGCTCTGGAGAAATCAATCGAGCCTGACTCTGTTGATTCTGCTAGAATCGCGCCCCTTAGCAAATTGACCCTTGAAAAGGAAACCAGCCATGGCCAAAACCGATTCAGAACCTCTCCAGGAATGCTTGCAGCGCTTTATAAAACTTGCCAATACCATGAAAGACGAGGGTATTCAGCCCAACGTCGTGGCCTCGGGCCTTATGTCGGCATCGGGTGTTTATGCCACCTATGTTATGGGGGGGAACGAAGGTAGCCTGAACGCAGACGGTGTTGACAAAGTGACGGCGGCCTACAAACACCAGCTCGAACAGATACAACAGGGCAAGAAACAGCGCAATGAGCAGCGCGCTGACAGTTAATCAGTACTTATCAATTTCGTTGATCTGATCCCTGAAATAACCGCGAGTTAGCAGCGGCTTCAGCTCCTCCAGCGGTACGGGCTTGCTGAATAAATAGCCCTGGATCACATTGGCGCCGTGTTGCCGCAGGAAGTGATACTGCTCGTGCGTCTCGACACCCTCGGCCACTAATTTCAATTTCATGCTTCTGGCCATGGCGATGATGGCAATAATCAGGCTGGCGTCGTTTTCACTCTTGTCGTAATCGATTACAAAGCTGCGATCAATCTTGAGTTCATCCAGTGGAAAACGGCTGAGATAGCTCAGGGATGAGTAGCCCGTGCCAAAATCATCGATAGAGAGGTTGACACCCAGCTCCTTGAGGTCGTCCAGGGCGCTGAGGGTGGCATCCGTATCGTCCATCATAATGCCCTCAGTGAGCTCCAGTTCCAGCCTGGAGGGCCGCAGCCCCGTCTCTTTCAATACCTCGTTTACCCGCTCGATAAAAGCCGGGTTGAATTGCAGCGCGGATACATTGACGGACATTTTCGGCAGATTCAGACCCAGGGACTGCAACTCGACCATTTGCCGGCAGGCCTCCTGCAGGCCCCAGTCTCCCAGGGCGCCTATCAGCCCCATCTCCTCCGCCAGCGGTATGAACTTGAACGGTGGCACCAGCCCCTGCTCCGGGTGCTGCCAGCGCATCAGGGCCTCGGCGCCCACTACCGAGCCGGTCTGGGTGTCCACCTGCGGCTGGTAGTGCAGCACCAATTCATCGCGTTCGATAGCCTTGCGCAGGTCGGTTTCCAGCTTGAGCCTGTCGACACCGGCAGCGTCCATATCACTGTGGTAGAACAGGAAGTGGTTCTTGCCCGAGCTTTTGGCGTGGTACATGGCCGTGTCCGCCGCCTTTAGCAGGCCCTCCACCTCATTGGAGTCGTTGGGGGAGATGGCGATGCCAATACTGGGGGTGACAACCAGCTCGTGCCCCTCAATGGTCACCGGTTGTGTCAGGGCACTAATCAGGCGCCTCGCGACTACTCCCGCTGATTCGGCGCTGTCGAGCTGGTTGAGAACCACTGTAAACTCGTCGCCGCCGAGGCGGGAGACGTCGATTCTGGCGGACCCGGATTCCACATAGTGGGCAACGACATCGCTGTCCCTGACGCAGCTGGACAGCCGTTTTCCGACTTCCCGCAGCAGCAGGTCGCCGGCGCTGTGGCCCAGGGAGTCGTTGATGCGCTTGAAATTATCCAGGTCCAGGAACAGCAGCGCCATCATTTCCTTGTTGCGTTTGGACAGCCTCAACAGCAGATCCAGCTGCTCAGTGAACAGACGGCGGTTGGGCAGCGACGTCAGGCTGTCGTAATAAGCCAATTGCCGCAGCCGATCTTTGGTCTCAGTGACCTCCTTGACAGCCTGGTTCAGCTCTTCATTGCGTCTGGAGAGCTGTGAGGTGCGCTCCTCCACCTTCATGCTGAG